>CANQKA010000033.1 GCA_947624395.1 uncultured Oscillospiraceae bacterium | reverse complement strand
AGGAGAAAACGAATGATACCGCTTCTTTTCGTTCTCATCGCGATCCTGTCCTATGGCCTGGGCGCCTTGAACGGGGCCATGATCCTCAGCAAGTTCGTATTTCACAAGGACATCCGCAAATACGGCTCCCACAACGCCGGGTACACCAACTTTGTCCGGGTGTTCGGCGCCAAGTGGGGCCCGGCGGTATTCGCGGTGGACGTGCTGAAAACGGCTATCGCCGTGCTGGCCGGCGGGCTCATCATGCTGATCGTGAACAAAGACGGGACCTACGTGACCGTGGGCCGGCTGTTCGCCGGGTTCTGCGTCATGCTGGGGCATATGTACCCGGTGCAGTACCAGTTCCGGGGCGGCAAGGGCGTCGTGTGCTGCATGGCCACGCTGTGGCTGGCGGACTGGCGCGTGGGCCTGGTGGCTACGGGCGTGTTCGTTATCGTGGTGGCGTTCTCCCAATATGTCTCGCTGGCCAGCATGTGCGCATGCTTCGCGGGCGCGCTGGCGACGTGGCTGTTCACCCCCACGGAGGAGCTGCGGGGGCTGTGCGGCTCGCTGGTGCTCATTATGGCGATGTTCATTATATGGCGGCACCGGGGCAATATCTTCCGGCTCATCGACCACAAGGAGCCCAAGGTCAAGTGGGGCCGGACGGCCAGCCAGAGCGATAAGCGCATGCAGGACAAGTTCTGAGCTTAAAAACAACAAAAAACGCCGCGGACGAGATGTCCGCGGCGTTTTCGTATGCGGTTTTTACAGTACCGGGTGGGAGGTGTCCGCCGGTTTTTCCATTTCCTCCGGGTGGGCCAGCAGCTCCCGCATGTGGGCGAAAGCCAGGGCAAAGTAGTGCCCCGAGGCGATGCGCTCGTCCATGACGATGCCCAGGGGGATGCACCGGATGACCTCCGGCTGACCGCCCTTGCCGCGCTTTACGATGTCCCGCATGTTGCCCATGGCGATGGAGATGGACGTGGTGCCGAAATCGTAGACGTGGTGATAGATGTGGTTGGTGCGGATGCTGGCAAGGTTGGTGATGAGCACGCTGGCGTGGAAGGGGCTCACGTCCAGCAAAGACTGGGGGATGAGGCCGTGCTTGTCCCCAAAGCGGAACACCCAGCCAATGAAGTTGATAAGCCAGGGCATTTTCAGGATAACGCCCATGACCTTGTCGATGCTGGTCTCGTTTTCCTCGCCGCCGGCGTTTTCCTCCACGTATTTGTCTATCTTGTTCTGGATATCAAAAATGGTGTCCGTTGGGCTGAGGTCCAGCTTGGACTCGGTGTCGTCGTTGGCGCCGCCGCCGGCGCGGAGCACCACCAGGGCTACCTTCAGGTCCTTGTGCTCGTATATCCGCTTGTTCACCAGAAAGCGGTTCAGCAGCGGAAACGCCGCCACCGTTTGGGCGTAGGCCGTCATGATGAGGGCCATATGGCTGATGTGCCGGCCCTCCTTGCGCTGGGCGTTCATGTACTGGCGCAGGGGCTCCACCGGTATGTCCACTGTGATCATGTTCATGGAGTCGTGCCGATGCGGCATGAACTGGGGTATCAGATAGTATATCGGGTTAGAGGCTTCCCGGATGCGGATGCCGTCAGGTCTTCCCATGTACGCACCTCCTTGCTGTTGTCAGTAATTGGTTAAATATATTTAATCACATTTTTCCGGAAACTGCAACTATAAATCCAAAAGGGTCAGACCGCTATGCCCGCCGTCGTCAAAAGCCAGCAGATAAGTATGGGCAGAAACAGGGCCGGCAGGTAGTCGGCGGTCTTTATCTTTTTGATGCCCAGCAGGTTCAGGGCGATGGCCAGCAGCACCAGCGAGCCTACGCAGCTCATGGATGGCATGGCGCCCACCCGCTCCAAAAAGGGCTGTATGGACGCGGCCAGGGCCACCAGCGCCCCTTGAAAGACCAGTACGAACGCCGCCGACGCCAGCACCGATGCGCCGTAGGTCACGGAAAGGCAGGTGGAGGACACAAAGTCCAGCATGGACTTGATGAGAAGGGTGGTGTGACATTCCAAAGCAAGATGTCCCGCCGGGTTGGCGGCGCTCTCAAAGGAGCCAAGCACCGTCATGGACCCGATGCAGAAAAGCAGACAGGCCGTGACGAACCCCTCCGCCGGGTTATTCACGCCTTCCGCGCCGCCGCCCAGCTTCGCCAGCACCGCGTCCCCAAGGCGGTTGAGCCTATCGTCCAGGCGGGCAAGCCAGCCGATCAGCAGACCCGCCGCCATGCTGGCCACGCAGATGAGCGCCTGCACGCCGCTGGTCACGCCGATGATGCCACCGGTCGCGGCAAATACGGTGCAAAAGCCGAGACACACCATCATGGCCTCCGGCAGAGGCTCGCGGGGCGGGAATTTCCCCGCCTGTTTCCGGGGCGCGCCGCCGGACCTGAGCCGGAGCAGCAGCCCCAGGCTCCCGCCCAGCAGCACGGTCAAAACGTTGCAGACTACGCCAAAATACTTCCACACGGTAGATTATCCCTCGCAGTATGTAAATCTAAGGGATTATAACATGTTTTGCCAAATGTGTATAGATACTTATTGGCCGCTGGCGCCGTAGTTGGCCAGCACGCGGGCGCTGGGGTCGTTCACGTCGCAGCCGGCCCAGGACTTGTTGGGCATCCAGAAGTCCTTGACCATGGGGGCCTGACCGGGGTAGTACTTCTCGAATATCTCCCGGTAGAGAAGGCTCTCCTTGGTGAAGGGTCGGGCGAAATCGTAGGCCAGACGGCGCTTTTCAAATTCCTCGTCGGTGTACTTCGTCTCGGCATATGCCTTCAGGTCGTCCACCATGGAGTGGCCCACCGCGTCGGAGAAGGCCGCCTTTTGCCGCCAGAGAATGCTGTCAGGCAGAATGTGGTCCTTTTCAAAGGCGTGGCGCAATAAATACTTGCCCATGTCGTAGCTGTTCACTTTGAGTTTCGGGTCTACGCTCATGACGTATTTGACGAATTCCAGGTCGCCGAAGGGTACGCGGGCCTCCAGGGAGTTGGCGGAGATGCACCGGTCGGCCCGGAGCACGTCGTACATATAGAGCTCGTCCACCCGTTTTTTGGCCTCCTGCTGGAACGCCTCGGGGGAGGGGGCGAAGTCGGTGTATTTGTAGCCGAACAGCTCGTCGGATATCTCCCCGGTCAGCAGCACACGCACGTCGGTGGTGTCATGGATGGCCTTGCAGCAAAGGTACATGCCCATGCTGGCGCGAATGGTGGTGATGTCATAAGTGCCCAGCATGGCGATGACTTCCTCCAGGGTGTCCAGCACCTGCTGGCGGGTCATGTACACCTCCGTGTGGTCCGCGCCGATGTAGTCCGCCACCTGGCGGGCGTATTTGAGGTCGATGGCGTCTTTATCCATGCCGATGGCGAAAGAGCGGATGTGCTTGCCCAAAATGCGGGCGGATATGGCGCAGACAAGACTGGAATCCAGGCCGCCGGACAGGAGAAAGCCCAGAGGCGCGTCCGCGTCCAGACGCTTGTCCACGCCCAATATCAGCTTTTCCCGAATATTGCGGCAGACGGTATCCAGGTCGTTGTCCACATACCGGTCCACCGTGGTAACGTCGGCGTAGCGGGTGAATTTCCCGTCGGCGTAATAATGGCCGGGCGGGAAGGGGACGATCTCGCGGCACAGGCCCACCAGGTTTTTCGCCTCGCTGGCGAAGACCATGCTCCCGTCGTCCAGATAGCCGTAGAACAGCGGCCGTATGCCGATGGGGTCACGGGCGGCGATGAACTGATCTTTCCGGCTGTCGTAGATGATCATGGCAAATTCCGCGTCCAGCATGGCGAACATGTCCAGCCCGTACTTGCGGTACATGGGCAGGATGATCTCGCAGTCGGATTCACTGCGGAAGGTGTATTCTTTAGCAAGTTCCGCCTTTATCGGTCGGAAGAGATACAGCTCCCCGTTGCACACGGCCATATCCCCGTCCATATGGAACGGCTGCATGCCGTTGGGGTGCAGGCCCATGATGGCAAGCCGGTGGAAGCAAAGCCAGCCGCCACCGGCCTTCTCCACACGGGTCATGTCCGGGCCACGAAAACAGGTCCGGTCGAAATAGGGCCGAAGCTGGTCCTCTGAAAGCGTCCTCTTTGTAAATCCCATGATACCGCACATTGTGTTTTCTCCTTCCGACACAAAAAAAGAGCAGCGCCGTTCGTAAGAACGCCGTTGCTCTTATCCGCAGTATAGACCCGTAAGGGGAGATTGTCAAGATTTTTTTGCTTCCGTGGGAGGCACGTCGGCGTGGAAATACTTGGCGTAGTTGTCCCGGAACATCTGGCGGTACGCCTCGTTGTCGGAGTGGTGCAGGTCGTGCAGGTACTGGTGCTCCTGGCCGGTGATGGCGCTGTCGTTCCGGCTCAGGATATACACGGCCAGGTCGGAGCACTGGTCGGACACGCGCTCCATGCTTTGCAGGATGTTCTGGTACAATATGCCGGTGTACACGTCGCAGATGCCGTGGGTCATGCGGTCCACGTGCCGCGCCTTCATGGCCTCTATCAGGTCGTCGATGACCTCCTCCAGGGGCTCCACGGCCCTGGCGCTGCGGGTATCGTTCTGTTTGAACGTCCGGCAGGAGAGCGTCAGGATATCGGTCACGGCGCAAATGGTGTTTTCCAGGTCCACCCGCGCCTGTTCGGACAGAGATTTGCCGCTTTCGTGCAGAAGCTGGGCGTCGTGCTCGATGTCCACGGCCAGGTCACCGATGCGCTCAAAGCAGGTCAGGGCCTTGACCTGGAAGCTCTGGCTCAGGTTGTCCGTGGTGCCGGTGATGTGGGGGGAGAGGTTGACCAGGTATTGGTTGGTGGCGTCGGCCATCTTGTCCAGCAGCGCTTCCCGCCGGGATAGACGCTCGGTCTGTTTGGCGTCGAATTCAAAAAGCTGGCTGGTGGCGAGACGGTAGTTGCTCTGGGCCACGTCGGCCATATGGCCGATCAGATGGGCGGACTGGTCCAGGGCGATGCGGGGGTTGGTGACCAGGTGGCTGTCCAGCTCCCGCAGATTCTCCACGATGTCCAGGTATTCAGGCGGCGCGGGCTTGTCCGGTACCAGCTTTTCCGCCAGACGGGCGAACACGCCGGACAGGGGCAGGAAAAGAACCGCCGGCAGGAGCCGGAAAAGGCCGTGGACGTTGGCAACGCCGCCGGAGTCCAGTGTGGCGTACCAGAGACTGTCGCTTATAACGCCTGTGGACCGGAGAACCGCCAGGGTCACGGTGATGAGAAGGGCCGCGCAGATATTGTATATCACGTGCACCGTGACCGTGCGTATCTGCTCGGGCTTGGCGCCGATGCGGCAAACGAGAAATGTGGTCAGGCAGTCGCCGATGTTGACGCCGATGATGACGCCAACAACACCGCTCAAATGCACGCCCACGGAGCTTGCGAAGGTCTGCAAAATGCCGATAACGGCGGAGGAGCTCTGGATGACGCCGGTCACAGCCGTGCCGGCCAGAAAGCCCAGAAAGTGGTTGCCCTCAAAGGCGGTCAGAAGGCCGCTCAGAGAGTCGCCAAAAGAACTCACCGCGTCGCTCATGAAGATAAGGCCCATGAACAGCACGCCGAAGCCCATGGCGATGGTGCCGATGTTTTGGGCGGAGCTGCCGTGGACGAACATCAAAAGCACGATGCCGATGATGAGGGCGATGGGGGCCAGATTCTCCGCGTTGAAAAGGTACAAAAGGCTGGAAGCGCCGGCCTGCAGGTCCATGAGGCGGATGATCTGGGCGGTGATGGCGGTGCCAACGTTGGCGCCCAGGACGATGCCGATGGACTGGCGGAAGGTGAGAAAGCCCGCGCCCACCAGGCCCACGGTCAGCACGATGGTGGCGGTGGAGCTCTGGATCATGCAGGTGACCAGAGTGCCCAGCAGAAAACCCAGGGCGGGCCTGCTGGTGACCTTGGCAAGGGCCGCTTTCATGGCGCTGCCGGAGCAGCTTTTCAGCCCGTCGCCCATGACCCGCATGCCGTACAGAAACATGGCCAGACCGCCCAATAAGGCGATGATCTTATAAAACATATCCATAGTGTGCATATCTCCGGGGTCGTTTCCCCAAAACGTCTTATGTCGAACCTACTCCAGCATCCATATTACACTATGGCTTTTTCCGGTACAAGTTAAAATTGGTGTCATTTTGTAACGCATTGGAATTTGCTTCATGCTACAATGGCAGAAACATCCGTGAAAGCAGGGCGCGCAGCCCGAAAGGAGGAACTTATGGCCTATTTTTACAGCGAACCGTCCCACACGTTCAGCGAGTATCTGCTCATACCGGGATACACCTCGGAGCAGTGCGTGCCGGACAATATCAGTCTGAAAACGCCTCTGGTGAAGTTCAAAAAGGGCGAGACGCCGGCCATCACGCTCAGTATCCCCATGGTCAGCGCCATCATGCAGTCCGTGTCCAACGACACCCTGGCCATCGCCCTGGCCCGGGAGGGAGGACTTTCCTTCATCTACGGCTCTCAGTCCATTGAGGACGAGGCGGCGATGGTGGCACGGGTGAAGAATTATAAATCCGGCTTCGTGGTCAGCGCGTCCAATGTGACGCCGGACGCGACCCTGGCCGATATCCTGGCATTGAAGGCGAAAAACGGCTTTTCCACCGTGGCCGTGACCGAGGACGGTACCGCGGGCGGCAAGCTGCTGGGCATCGTCACCAGCCGGGATTACCGGGTCAGCCGCATGTCCACCACAGAGCGGGTGCGGGACTTCATGACGCCCCTGGAAAAGCTGGTCACCGCCCCCGCCGGTACCAGCCTGAAGGAGGCCAACGACATCATCTGGGACCACAAATTGAACGCCCTGCCCATCGTGTCCGCCGACGGACGGCTGGAATATTTCGTATTCCGCAAGGACTATGACAGCCACAAGGAAAACCCGGACGAGATGCTGGACGGGGAAAAGCGGCTGATGGTGGGCGCGGGCATCAACTCCCGGGACTACGCCCAGCGGGTCCCGGCCCTGGTGGACGCCGGGGCGGACGCGCTGTGCATCGACTCCTCCGAGGGCCATTCCATCTGGCAGAAGCGGACCATTCAGTGGATACGGGAACACTACGGCGAGAGCGTCAAAGTCGGCGCGGGCAACGTGGTGGACGCGGAGGGCTTTCGGTTCCTGGCGGAGGCCGGGGCCGATTTCGTGAAGGTCGGTATCGGCGGCGGGTCCATCTGCATCACCCGTGAGACGAAGGGCATTGGTCGTGGTCAGGCCACGGCGGTCATCGAGGTGGCAAAGGCCAGAGATGAGTATTATAAAGAGACCGGCGTCTATGTGCCTATCTGCTCCGACGGCGGCATCGTCATGGACCACCACATCACCCTGGCGCTGGCCATGGGCGCGGATTTCGTCATGCTGGGCCGGTACTTCGCCCGCTTTGACGAAAGCCCCACCCCCAAGCTGAATATAAACGGCACCATCGTGAAGGAATACTGGGGCGAGGGGTCCAACCGGGCCCGGAACTGGCAGCGGTACGATCTGGGCGGCGGCGAGAGCCTCAGCTTTGAGGAGGGCGTGGACAGCTACGTGACCTACGCCGGCGGGCTGCATGAGAACGTGCAGAAGACGCTGTACAAGGTCAAGTCCACCATGTGCAACTGCGGCGTCACCGATATCCCCGCCCTGCAGCGGGACGCACGGCTCACCCTGGTCAGCGAGACAAGCATCGTGGAGGGCGGCTATCACGACGTGACGCTGCGCAACACCAGCGCTATGCAGTAAAAAGGGGGGATACCCATGACCGATATCGAGATCGCCCAGGCCTGTAAAATGCAGCCCATCGGCGCCATCGCTGAGAAGGCCGGCGTGGACGAGAAATACCTGGAGCCATACGGCAGGTATAAGGCCAAGGTGGACTATGCCCTGCTGGACGAGAGCAAACGGTCCGACGGGAAGCTCATTTTGGTGACCGCCATCACCCCCACACCCGCTGGCGAGGGCAAGACCACCACCAGCATCGGTCTGGCGGACGGCCTGCGGCGCATCGGCAAAAACGCCATCCTGGCCCTGCGTGAGCCGTCTCTGGGTCCCGTGTTCGGCGTCAAAGGCGGCGCGGCCGGCGGCGGTTATGCCCAGGTGGTGCCCATGGAGGAGATAAACCTGCACTTCACCGGCGACTTTCACGCCATAGGCGCGGCCAATAACCTGCTGGCCGCGATGCTGGACAACCATATCTATCAGGGCAACGCTTTAAATATCGACCCCAAGAGCGTCACATGGAAGCGCTGCGTGGACATGAACGACCGGCAGCTTCGCCACGTGGTGGATGGCCTGGGCGGGCGGGTCAACGGCGTGCCAAGAGAGGACGGGTACGACATCACCGTGGCAACGGAGATCATGGCCGTGTTCTGTCTGGCCGGGTCCGTCCGGGACCTGAAGGAGCGCCTGGGGCGCATTGTGGTGGCGTATACCTATGACGGCGCGCCGGTGACCGCCAAAGATCTGAAGGCCGTGGGAGCGATGGCGGCCCTTTTGAAGGACGCATTGAAGCCCAATCTGGTCCAGACGTTGGAGGGCACCCCCGCGTTCGTCCACGGCGGGCCCTTCGCCAACATCGCCCACGGGTGCAACAGCGTGCTGGCCACAAGGATGGCGATGAAGCTGGGGGACTACGCCGTGACCGAGGCGGGCTTCGGCGCCGATCTGGGCGCGGAAAAGTTTTTGGATATCAAGTGCCGCTATGCGGGCCTGACCCCCGCGGCGGTGGTGGTCGTGGCGACCATACGGGCCCTCAAGATGCACGGGGGCTTGGCTAAACCGGAGCTGGGCCGCGAGGACCTGACGGCGCTGGAAAAGGGCATGCCCAATCTCTTGCGGCATGTTTCCAACATCAAAAATGTGTACGGTCTGCCATGTGTGGTGGCGGTGAACCGCTTCCCCACGGACACGGACGCCGAGGTAGAGCAGGTCATCGAGAGCTGCGGCAAGCTGGGCGTAAAGGCCGTGCTGGGGGACTTCTGGGCCAAGGGCGGCGCGGGAGCCGTGGGCCTGGCCCATGAGGTGGTGCGGCTGTGCGGGGAAGAAAAGCCCGATTTTCGCTTCAGCTACGAGCTGGATTTGCCGCTGGACAAGAAGATCGAGGCGGTGGTGCAAAAGGTCTACGGCGGCGCGGGCATTTCTATTTTGCCGGCGGCGCAGAAGCAGATCGCGAGGCTGACGGAGCTTGGCTTCGGCGGTCTGCCCGTGTGCATCGCCAAGACACAGTACAGCTTTTCCGACGACCCGGCCAAGCTGGGCGCGCCGGCCGGCTTCACCGTCACGGTCAAAGAGGTCAAGGTTTCCGCCGGGGCGGGCTTTGTGGTGGTGCTCACCGGGGACATCATGACCATGCCAGGTCTGCCCAAGCAACCCGCCGCGGAGAAGATCGACGTGGACGACAAGGGCGTCATCTCCGGCCTGTTTTGAGAGAAATGGAAGGAAAAGGAAAACTGATCGTGCTGGAGGGCGTGGACGGCAGCGGCAAGGCCACCCAGGCGAAGCTGCTGTTCGCGGCGCTGCAAAGCCGGGGCGTGTCCGTCAGGCAGGTATCTTTCCCGGACTATGCAAGCGATTCCTCGGCGCTGGTGAAGATGTATCTGCGGGGCGACTTCGGCAAGGAGCCCGGTGACGTGAACGCCTACGCCGCGTCCAGCTTTTACGCCGTGGACCGCTACGCCAGTTTCAAAAAGGATTGGGAGGCGTTTTACCGCGCCGGCGGCGTGGTGGTGGCGGACCGGTATACGACTTCCAACGCCGTACACCAGTGCTCCAAGCTGCCGGAGGAACAGTGGCCGGGGTTTTTGGAGTGGCTGTTCCATTTTGAGTATGAGCTGCTGGGCATTCCAGCGCCGGACCAGGTGTTCTTTTTGCGCACCGAGGCGGCCGTGACGGAAAAGCTGCTGTTGAAGCGCTATCACGGCGACGAGAGCCGGGAGGATATACATGAGGCGGACAGGGCCTACATGGCCCGGTCACGTCAGGCGGCGGAATACTGCGCCAGGACCCTGGGCTGGACAGAGGTCCGCTGCATCCGGGACGGCGCTATGCGCACGGCGGAGGACATTCACGCCGAGGTATTGGATAAACTGCATATTTGAATTAGGAGGAACGACTATGAGCTGCAATATCGAGTCTTTCAAGGGCGTCATCCCGGCGGTGCTGTCGGTGTTCGACAAAAACGAGCAGCCGGACGAGAAGGCCACCAGGGCGTTCATCCGCCATCTGATGGGCTATGACATCGGCGGGCTGTACCTGACCGGCTCTACGGGCGAGGCGTTTTTGCAGAACAGCGCCGAGCGCATGCGCCAGGTGGACGTGGTGATGGACGAGGTGGGCGGCAAGCTGCCGGTGGTGGTGCACGTGGGCGCTATCTCCACGAAAATGTCCATCGACCTTGCCAAACACGCCAAGCGCGCCGGAGCGGCGGGCATATCCAGCGTGCCGCCGTTTTACTATAAGTTCTCCGAGCAGCAGGTCTATGACTATTACCGGGACATCGCCCAGGCGGTGGACCTGCCCATGATCGTGTACAACATCCCCCTGGCGGGCATGCTGAGCGCGGACATGATCGGCCGGCTGGGCAAGATCGATAACGTCCGGGGCGTGAAATACACCGGCACGGCCCTGTATGAGGTCACCCAGTTCAAGGACGCGTGCGGGGAGGACTTTCTGGTCTACGGCGGGTGCGACGAGATGGGCGCTTCCAACATCGCCCTGGGCGTGGACGGGGTGATAGGCTCGTTTTATAACTGCATCCCGGACCTCTATCTGCGTATCTGGGAAGCGGTGAAGAATAACGACGCGGCGGGCGCGGCTGTGCTGCAAAAAAAGGCCCTGCACGTCATCGAGATCGGCATCGCCAGCGGCAGCATGATGGCGTGCCTGAAGCTGTGGCTCCGGGCGGCCGGCGTGCCGGTGGGGTACGTCCGGCGGCCGTTCAACAACTTCACCGCGGACGAGGAAAAGCGACTGGTGGACGCGCTGCTGGACCTGGACCAGCGGGAGCAGATCGGCCTGGACATCGCCGCAAGAATAAGGGCGAACCAATAACTACGAAACATAGACAGCAAAAACCCCGTAACCGGATGGTTACGGGGTTTTTGTGTGGTGGACGATACAAGACTCGAACTTGTGACCTCCCGCACGTCAAGCGCACCGTGGAGGAACTATATCTCAAATTCGTACTGCCAGGTGCCGCTGACCGGCAGGGGCTGATCCGCCTTTTTGCTGCCAGTGAACAGGCTGACGGTCAGCGTATAGCGCCCGCTTACGAGCCCGTCCAGGGGCAGCGTCAACTCCGCCTTTCCGTCGAGAACTGGGGCAGGTCCCGTACTGACGTTTTCAAGGACCACCTTGCCGGACATGTCCGCGATCCGGCAAGAGCCGATGCTGAGCTGCTCAAACTCGCTGTAAGGCGGCCTGGCGGGGTAGAGCATCGTCACCGTGACATGCAGCTGGCCTCCGTCCACAGACGCGCTCAGGGTCAGGTCCTCCGTGGCCTGCTCATAGGCCGTCCCGACCACGGCACCGTCCGCCCGGATCAAGTCCTTGAAATATCCGGCTGCCGCCGCCGCGCCGATGGCGGAAAGGCAGAGAAGAACGGACAGGACCGCCGCGATCAGCGCCGTCCGTTTTGGGGCATTCACGGCTTTGGCCTTCTTGTCAGGGGCCGTTTCGGCGCAGCTGACTACTATCCGCGCTTTCATTTGCTCCGGCATTTTCAGCTTCCCAAGCGTTACCCGCAATCTTTCAATGTCCATATCACAGATACTCCTTCCTATATGCTTCATCCAGCAGTTTTCTGCCCTTTTGCAGCCGCATTTTCACCGCCGAGGGCGACCGGTCGATGATGCGGGCGATGTCCTGGATGCGGTACTCCTCCACATAGTAGAGCACCAGTACCAGACGGTATTTTTCCGGCAGGGACATGAGCGCGTCCAGTATCCCGCTGTCCGCCTCGTCCAGGGTGACGCCTTCCGCACATGTCAGACTGAGCTGCGGACGCCGCCGTCTTGCCCGGAGCATATCGCGGCATTCGTTTTTCGCGACGGTGATGAGCCACGCCTTCTGGTGTGCGGGCGATTCAAAACAAGGTGCTTTCCACAGGTATTTCATGACCGTTTCCTGCACCGCGTCCTCCGCGTCCGCTTCGCTGCCCAGCATGACAAAACACAGCCGGAACAGCATGTCGCCATAGAGGAGCACGACCGTCTCCGCGTCATCGGTCCGCCGCACGGATCTTTCCATACCAGTATCCTCCTTTCACCCTATACACGTCCAAAAGCGCGTTCCGGTCAATTTTATCATGAAAAAAATAAACAGGGGACCGTCAGTCCTGACAGTCCCCATATTTACCTGTGTTGATCAAATCGCCGCCCAACGGGCGGCAACCTTGTTCCAGGGGCCCCCAAAAGGCACGCCTGCCTTTTGGGGAAAAGGAAGAAGAGTTCTGACCGATGGAGGAGCCCCGCTTGCGGGGATTCGACATCTTCAGAACTCTTCTGACTTGGTGGACGATACAAGACTCGAACTTGTGACCTCCCGCACGTCAAGCGGATGCGCTACCAGCTGCGCCAATCGTCCGTTCAGCGTTTGGTATTCTACCGTAAATCGCTATGAATGTCAAGAGCTTTGTACAAAAATCCTGGCGGGCGCTCAGACGGTCCGGCGGCCGCCCTCCGGGGTGAGCTCGATGATCTCCAACCCCTGGCGCATGGCGTAGAGCATGGTGCTTTGGGTGCCGCCCGGCTCGCCGTTATAGACGGCCACCAGCACGCCGGAGGCGTCCACCATATAGCGGTTGCGGTCGCGCATGCAGGTGGGCGTATAGGCGCTGTGCAGGACGGTGATCTTGTCGCACGCCTCCGCCAGGCGGAAATAGCGCGTCCGCCAGCGCTCGTCCCAGCGCTGCTCCTGGCCCTGAAAGGGCACGGCGGCCTCCAGCGTCACGTCCGGGTGCTCCTCCCGCAGGGCGCATACAGATTCGCCAAAATACATGTCCGCGCCGGTGGCCATGCCGCAGATGAAGTGGCGTATGCCGGCGGCGTAAAGGCTCGACAGCACGTCCGCCAGCGCCTGCTTCAGGCGCAGACAGCGCATGTCGCGCTCGTTGCTGCCCCAGGGGAGCTTTTCGGCCCGGTGGCCGGTAAAACAACATGTCTTTTCTCGTTCCATGGGACCATTATGACACACGAGGCTTTTTGACGCAATAGCAATATGGAAAGAAAAATTTTTGCGCCTATGAAATTTCCGCGGAAATATAGGCATAATAGAGCTGTTACAATACTATTCGACGGAGGCATAAAGATGAAAAGCATCTTGACGATCATACTCGCGGCTGTGATGCTGCTGAGCCTGCTGGGCGGCTGCGCCAAGGACATGAGCGGGGAGAGCCGGCCTGTGCCTACGGCCACCGCAACGGCCAAACCCACGCCCACCAGCCGGCCCACCGCCACGCCCGAGCCCACCGACGAGCCTGACGACAGCACGGCGGACGGCGTTATCGACGAGGGCCGGGACGCTGTGGACGGCGTTGTCGGCGCCGGTGAAGACGCGGTGGACGACATCGTGGACGCCGGAGAGGACATCATTGACGACGTGACCGGCAATGGCCAGGACAACGGCAGCGCCAGGGACAACAATGCCCAGGCCAGCACCAACCCCGAGGCCACGCCCGCGCCCAGCGACAAGGACTGAACCTGAACACCGCAAAAGCGGCCCGGAAAACCGGGCCGCTTTGCCATATTGTGGTTCTTATCGGATGAGGCCGTGGGCGGCCAGCACCTTTGCAAGCGCTTGCCGGTGGCCGTCGCCCATGGGTACCAGAGGCAGACGCATCTCGGGCGAGCACAGGTCCATCATGCCCATGGCGGTCTTGACCGGGATGGGGTTCACCTCCCAGAACAGGGCGGTGAACAGGTCCATGTACTCCCGGTTGAGCGCCGCCGCGGCGGGGTAGTCCCCGGCCAGGCACAGGTCGCACAGGCGGCTCACGGCGGCGGGTACGATGTTGCTGGCCACGGATATGACGCCTTTGGCACCCAGGGCCATCATGGCCACGGTGTCGCTGTCGTTGCCGCTAAAAAAGTTGAGCCTGTCGCCGCACAGGGCCACGGTCCGGGCAAACGCGCCGATGTCCCCGTTGGCCTCCTTGACGGCGTTGATGCGGGGGTGGTCCGCCAGGGCGGCGTATGTTTCCGGCGTCACGCCCACGCCGGTACGGCTGGGGACGTTGTAGACGATGATGGGCAGGTCGGTCCGGTCCGCGATATAGGTGAAGTGCTTGACGAGGCCGGCCTGGGTGGTCTTGTTATAATAGGGCGTGACCAGCAGCAGCCCGTCCGCGCCGGCGCTTTCGGCCCGCTTGGCCATTGCCAGGGCGGCAGAGGTGTCGTTGGAGCCCACGCCGGCCACGATCTTCATCCGGCCGGCGCTCTTTTTCACGGCGAAGCGAAAGAGCTTTTCCCGCTCGTCGGGGGTCAATGTGGCGCCCTCGCCAGTCGTTCCGCAGACGATCAGCGCGGCGGTGCCGCCAGCGGCCTGGGCCTCGATAAGGCGGGCAAAGGCGTCCAGATCGATGGCGCCGTCCAGCATCGGCGTGACGATGGCGGTGCCGGAGCCGGTAAATATCGGCGTTTTCAATTCGATTCCTCCTAATAGGAAGACGCCGCGGACGATCGGCCCACGGCGTCTTTTGCGTTAAATTTGGGAGGTCATTTATCCAGCCAGCCCTCCGCCCGGAGAAGCTCCGCCAGCAGCACCGCGCCGCCGGCCGCGCCCCGCAGGGTGTTGTGGCTCAGGCACACGAACTTGTAATCGTACTGGGTGTCGGGCCGAAGCCGGCCAACGCTCACGGCCATACCGCCTTCCAGGTTCCGGTCCAGCTTTGTCTGGGGCCGGTTGTCTTCCTCAAAATAATGAAGGAACTGTTTGGGGGCGGAGGGGAGCGCCAACTGCTGGGGCTTGCCGGAAAAGGCGGCCCAGCGGGCCAGGATCTCATCCTTGGAGGGCTTTTTGGCAAAGCTGGCGAATACGGCGGCCATATGGCCGTTGCTGGCGGGCACACGCAGGCACTGAGCGGTGATGGACGGGCCGGCGGCGTTCACGATCCGGCCGTTTTCCACATGGCCCCAGAGCTTCATGGGCTCCTGCTCGCTCTTTTCTTCCTCGCCGCCGATGTAGGGTATCACATTATCCACCATCTCCGGCCAGGTCTCAAAGGTCTTGCCGGCGCCGGATATGGCCTGATAGGTGCACACCAGCACCTTTTCCAGGCCGAACTCGTCCTTCAGCGGGTGCAGCGCGGGTACATAGCTCTGCAGGGAGCAGTTGCTCTTGACGGCGATGAAGCCCCGCTTCGTGCCCAGGCGCTTGCGCTGGGCCGGGATGACGGAAAGGTGTTCCGGGTTGATCTCCGGCACCACCATGGGCACGTCGGGCGTCCAGCGGTGGGCGCTGTTGTTGGATACCACCGGACACTCCAGCTTTGCGTAGCCTTCCTCCAGGGCGCGTATCTCGTCGGTCTTCATATCCACGGCGGAGAACACCAGGTCCACCTCCGCGGCAATAGCGGCCATATCGTCCACGGCGTTTTTGACCACGATGGCCTTGGCCTTCTCCGGCATGGGCACTTCCAGGGCCCAGCGGGACCCAACTGCCTGCTCGTAAGTCTTTCCGGCGCTGCGGCCGCTGGCCGCGATGACCGTCAGGTCGAACCAGGGGTGCTCCGCCAGCAGGGAGACAAAACGCTGGCCCACCATACCGGTGCCGCCGATGACGCCAACTTTCAGCTTTTCCATGTTTGATGACCTCCTGAATCAGTGTATGCAGCCGCGCTAACGGGGTGCAAGGTTTGACAATATGTCGGTTTTTGTTTATAGTATAGCCCGTAAAGTATAGCACTTGCGCGTTTTTCCGTCAACAGACACGCGGCCCTTTTGGGCGGAGGTCATTTTATGCACAACAAGCGGCGTGCGCGCCGTCTCGCGGCGGCGCTGGTCATGGTCCTGCTGGCGGCGGTTTGTTTGCCGACAGGGGCGGAGGCCGCCGGCTTTTCCGATGTGAACAGCTCCAACTGGTATTATGCGGCCGTGAACTACGTGGTGGGGCAGGGTTTGTTTAAAGGTACCAGCGACACGGCGTTCTCCCCAAATGTGAGCATGTCCCGGGCCATGTTCGTGACCGTGCTGGGCCGGTACGCCGGGGTGGACCCGGCGGGGTGGAAGAGCGCGGGCTTCACCGACGTGCCGTCCGGGGCCTATTACGCCGGGTACGCCGCCTGGGCCAAGGCGGCGGGCGTGGTGTCCGGCACGGGCAACAATAAGTTCAGCCCCGACGCCAATATCACCCGCGAGCAGATGTGCGCCATGCTGAACCGGTTCGCCGCCGCCATGGGGCTCAAGCTGGGCCAGTCCGGCGCGGTCAATACGTTCCCGGACAGCGGCCAGATAAGTTCCTGGGCCAAGGCCGACGTGGACGCCATGCAGCGCTGCGGCGTGATACAGGGCAACGCCAACGGCAAATTGAACCCCCTTGGCTCCGCCACCCGGGCGGAGGCGGCCACCATGCTCATGCGCTTTGCCGGGGCCGGCTCCGGCGGCGGTACCCCGTCCCCCGGCGAGCAGCCGGAGGCGCTTGACCCCAATTTGCTGCCGGATACCCCCGCCACCCGCCCCGGCGGGTCCGTGGCCATCCAGTCCAGCGTGATACGGGCGGGTATCCTCATCAAGACGAAGAACATCGACACCAGCGTGCCGTCCGTGACCCTGGCGTGCGAAAACGGCACCGGCTTTGCCTACGGCGTCATGTCCGGACGGCAATTCTCCGCCGTGGGGTCCGTGGACGGCGCGAACGTGACCGTGACCACCAGCGGGACGGTCTTTACGGTCGCCGACAGCGCGGGCAACGTGGTCTATACCACCGAAGGGGCGCTGGCCCTGCACCCGGTGAGCGCCGGCAAGGCCGTCACGCGGGTGAATGAGGGGTATAAGTATTTCGGCGACTTTGAGCTCACCCAGGCCAGCGGAAAGCCAGGGTACATAACCGTCGTGAACTACGTGGACGTGGAGGATTACGTGAAGGGCGTGGTGCCCTATGAGTTTTCCAACAGCTGGCCCGCGGAGGTCATGAAGGCGGCGGCCATCGCATGCAGAAGCTATGTGATGAGCTATAATTGGAGCATATACGGCGCATACGGCATGGACATCGTGACCGGCTCGGGGACGCAGATCTACCGGGGCCGGGGCATATCGGCCAGCGAGAGCTATTTTAGCGCGTCGGATGCAGCGGTGGACGCGACACGGGGTGAGTATCTGACCTATAACGGCAAGATATGCGTGACGTGCTTTTCCTCCTGCGACGGGGGCCAAACCCTGGATTCGTCCGCGGTATACGGCACGAATTACGCCTATCTCGCCGGCAAGGCGGACCCCTATGAACAGGCCGCCAAGGGCGATATCGCCGCCGCCGGCGGCAACTACAGCGCCATGGTCAATGCCAGCCACCGGGTGGGGCTGAGCGCCTGGGGGGCTTACGCCATGGGGAAATATTACAACAAGAGCTGCGAGGCGATCCTGGGCTTTTACTACACCGGGACGAGCATCCAGAGCGGAGGCTGAGTTGAAAACATCTGATTTTATGTACGACCTGCCGGAGCGGCTGATCGCCCAGACGCCCTTGGAGCGCCGGGACGGGTCAAGGCTGCTGGCGCTGGACAAGACCACCGGCGAGATGGAACACCGGCATTTTTACGATCTGCCCGAGTATCTGCGGCCAGGGGACTGCATGGTGCTCAACGACTCCCGTGTGATACCGGCCCGGCTCATCGGCGCACGGCCCACCGGCGGCGCGGCGGAAGTGCTGCTCCTGCGGGATATGGGCGATGGGCGCTGGGAGTGCCTGGTCCGGCCAGGGAAAAAGCTACGGGACGGCGCGGAAATTATTTTCGGCGACGGCGAGCTGACGGGCAGGGTGGAGGAAGTGCTGCCCGACGGCAACCGGGTGGTGCGGTTTTCCTACGAGGGCATCTTTCTGGAGGTGCTGGAACGGCTGGGGCGGGTGCCTCTGCCGCCGTATATCAAGGAACAACTGGATGACCCGGAGCGGTACCAGACCGTCTACTCCGTCCATCCGGGCAGCGCGGCGGCTCCCACGGCGGGGCTGCATTTCACCCCCGAGCTGCTGGACAGGATACGGGCCATGGGCGTGGATGTGCGGTTCGTGACGCTGCATGTGGGGCTGGGCACGTTCCGGCCCGTGAAGGCGGAGAACGTGGAGGACCACGAGATGCACAGCGAGTACTGCACCGTGCCCGTCGAGACGGCCCAGGCGGTGAACCGGGCCAAGGCCGCCGGTGGCCGGGTCGTGTCCGTGGGCACCACGTCCTGCCGGACGCTGGAGAGCTTCACCGGCGAGGACGGCCTGCTCCGGCCGGAGAGCGGCTGGACGGATATCTTCATCTATCCGGGGTATAAATTCAAGTGCGTTGACGCGCTGGTGACCAACTTCCACCTGCCCGGTTCCACGCTGGTGATGCTGGTGTCCGCCCTGGCGGGTCGGGAGAACATCCTGAACGCATACGCCGAGGCGGTCCGGCGGGAATACCGGTTTTTCAGCTTCGGCGATGCGATGTTCATCCATTAAATCAACTGCGAGGAAGATATGTACAGACTTTTGCGACAGACCGAGGGCCACGCACGGCGGGGGGAATTTATCACGCCCCACGGCACGGTGCAGACCCCGGCCTTTATGAACGTGGGCACCGTGGCGGCCATCAAAGGCGGATTGTCCGCCAAGGACCTGGAGGACCTGGGCTGCCAGGTGGAGCTTTCCAACACCTACCACCTGCATGTCCGTCCCGGCGACGAGCGTATCAAACAGCTTGGGGGGCTGCACAAGTTCATGACCTGGCGCGGGCCGATACTCACCGACAGCGGCGGGTTTCAGGTGTTCTCCCTGGCGGGGCTGCGCAAGGTGACGGAGGAGGGCGTGGCGTTCCAGAGCCACGTGGACGGCCGGCACCTGTTCATCGGGCCGGAGCAGAGCATGCGCATCCAGGCCAATCTGGGCAGCGACGTGGCGATGGCCTTCGACGAGTGCGTGAAGATACCATCGCCCCGGGCGTATTTCGAGGCGGCCACACAGCGGACATACCGGTGGCTGGTCCGGTGCAAAAAGGCCCTGGCGGAATATAACGCCGAACCGGACGCGGTGAACCCCGGCCAGATGCTCTTCGGCATCAACCAGGGCGGCATTTACCCGGACCTGCGGGTGGAGCATATGAAGGACATCGCGGAGCTGGACCTGCCCGGTTACGCCATCGGCGGGCTGGCGGTGGGGGAGACGCACCAGGAAATGTACGACACCATCGAGCTGGTCCAGGAGCATATGCCGGCCGACAGGCCCAGGTATCTCATGGGCGTGGGCACGCCGGGGAACATCATCGAGGGCGTCTGGCGGGGCGTGGACCTGTTCGACTGCGTGATGCCCGCCCGGAACGGCCGCCACGCCCATTTGTTCACAAAGCAGGGTATCATCAACCTGAAAAATGAGAAATACGCCCTGGACGAAAGCCCCGTTGACCCAGAGTGCTCCTGCCCGGTCTGCCAGCGGTACAGCCGCGCCTATATCCGGCACCTGTTCGCGGCCAAGGAGGCGCTGGGTCTGCGGCTGGCGGTGATGCACAACCTGTGGTTTTACAATAACCTGATGGCGGAGATACGCTCCGCGCTGGACGCCGGGACCTTCGCCGCGTACCGGGCAAAATATTCCAAACTTCTTGACACGAGGATATAGTCGCATTTATAATGGAGCTAATCTATTTGGAGGTATACAGATGAAACTTTCCCGTTTTACCAGGGTCCTGGCCCTTTTTGTGATGGTGGCGCTGGGCGTGTTCATGGCCAGCGGCTGCGTCCCCGCGGAGACCACGGGTGACGGCGCGGCGGCCACTTCCGCGGCCGGCGGCGGCATCAGCATGATCATCATGCTGGTCGTGATGATCGGCGTGTTCTACTTCCTCATGATCCGGCCGGAGAACAAGCGGAAAAAGCAGGCCCAGCAGATGCGCGATAATTTGGCGGTGGGCGACACCATCACCACCATCGGCGGCATCATGGGCAAGGTGGTCAACGTCCGCGAGAACGCCATCGTGATAGAGACAAGCGACGACCGGGTACGGCTGCAGCTGATGAAGTGGGCCGTGTCCAGCGTGGGCAAGCAGACCGAGGAGCCCAAGGACTGACGCGATAATTTCATACGCATGAATTTCTCCCCCCGGGAATAGGCTTTACCAGCCTTATCACCGGGGGGTATCTCTATCATGACATTTTTCAAAAAACGCTCGTTTCCTGTGTGCGCGGCCATCGGGGAGGGGTGCGCGCTGGCGCTGACGGCGCTGCTGTGCCTGCCGCTGGCATGGGCCGTCACACGGGAATTCCTGCCGGAGGCCGCCGGCGGCGTGGCGGCGTTGATCGCGGCGGGCCTGTCCGTACTGACTGTGACGGCCGTCATCGTCAAAAGCCGGGGCAAAGAGGCCCTTGCCACCGGCGGCGTTATCGCCGGGGGGTATATCCTGCTGGCGGCGCTGGCGTGCGCATTGGCGGGGAGCAACAGCGCCTTCGGACCGTGGCTCGTCTATCTGGCAGCGGCTGTTTTGCTGGGCGGGGCCATCGGCGCCGTGGCCTCCATTCGTCAAAATACCCACAAAAAACGCCGTCGTTAGGCAGTTTTAATAACTGACAGTTATTAAGCGTCAGGGACATTAATTTAATTACAAATACACAAAATCTCGTCATAAATTGTAACGATTGCTACCATTGATAGACCGAAATCCTGAGATATCGGGAAATTAATTATTACAAAACGTAACTATTTTAAAGAATCAATTGACATAACATCCGTTAAAAGTAACAAAAATGACATTTTTTATGAAAACCTCTTGATTACTCTCTGAATTTGCGCTATATTATGGTC
>CANQKA010000032.1 GCA_947624395.1 uncultured Oscillospiraceae bacterium | reverse complement strand
GCCGTTGCGGCCGGTGACGGAAAAGCGGCTGCGGAAACCTATAAAGCTGCCGTGAAGTCCGTGGACAAGGCGGCTGCGAAGGGTCTGATCCACAAGAACAACGCGGCCCACAAGAAATCCGCTATGGCGAAAAAGCTCAACGCCGCCGAGTGAGACAACAAAAATAGATCGCCGTGCTCATGAGAGCACGGCGGTTTTGTTTTGGGGGGTGCGTTGCTATGCAATAAGACTGGTAACAATCCCCCCGAGCCGCCAGTGGCGGGCACCCCCCTTTGCACAAGGGGGGCTTTCGATAAGGAAGAGGATTTAAATATCTCTCCCCCAGTCAGCGCCAAAAGCGCTGACAGCCCCCTCGTCAGAGGGGGCCGTTCCATATGGAAGAGGATTTAAAATCCAACGGGTCCACGGCATGCGCCGGGGACACCTTTTTGACAGCGGCGGGCGTCTGTCTCTCCCCCAGTCAGCGCCAAAAGCGCTGACAGCCCCCTCGTCAGAGGGGGCCGCGCTGCGGCGCGAGGGGGCAATCCCCCCGAGCCGCCATTCGGCGGCCCACCCCCCTTTGACAAGGGGGGCTTTCGATATGGTGTGCCCTTGCGTGGGGAGCGCAAGACATGGTATAATAAGCCAGCAAGAAAAAAGGGGTGAGGCGCATGAGCACACAGGCACCGGGCACCAGGCGGCGGACACGCCGGCGCGGTTCGTCCGTGGTCACGCGCCTGGCCGGTATGCTGCTGGCGATGGGCCTGGTGGTGACGGTGCTGGTGCTGCTGGTCCGGCTCATAAGCCCCGATGGAGAGGATAAAGAACCTGCCCCGGCGACGCAACTGTCCGCTGTTATGACGCCGGTACCTACGGCCGTGCCCACGGCGGTGCCCACACCGGTGCTGCCGGCGGTGGACGTGACGGGCTGGGAGCTGCGGCTCATCGACTTTGACCACCCCCTGGGGGAGGATTTTGTGCCCGCGTCCCTTACCGACGTTGGCGACGGTCAGCAGATGGATTCCAGGGTCGCGCCCGCGTTTTTGCGCCTGATGCAGGACGCAAAGGCCGCCGGATTCGGTGACGCCTACGTCTGCTCCGGGTATCGGGATTACGCCACCCAGCACGTCATTTACTTCGACAACCATGTGGACGTGTACATGGCCCAGGGCATGAGCGAGGAAGAGGCCAACGCCAAGGCAAGGCTGGCGGTGAACTACCCCGGTACAAGCGAGCACCAGTCCGGCCTGTGCGCGGACGTGCTGGAATACGCAGGGCAGGACATGGAGCCTTATATCGGCGGCAGCGGGCTGATGCTCTGGCTGGAGCAGCACTGCGCGGAGTACGGCTTCGTGGTGCGCTACCCGGACAATAAGACGGGCATTACTGGCGTGGAATATGAGCCATGGCACCTGCGGTACGTGGGGCAAGAGGCCGCCCGGTACATCATGGACCATGGGCTGTGCCTGGAGGAATTTTTGGAGATGTACGATCCCGGCCTGACGGCCACGCCGGTACCGTCCCCGGTACCAACGCCTATCCCCGGCGGCGTGGGGTGAAAAAAGATGAAAACCCGTCCCGCAAACGCGGGACGGGTTTTGGTCGTTCTGTATTGATCATCTCTCCCCCGGTCAGCTTCGCTGACAGCCCCTTGGGGTCCCCAAAAGGCACGCTTGCCTTTTGGGGAGAGGAGGAGCCGCGGGCTACTCGGGGTTTGCCGCTTGCGGCGAATCCCGACCTAGCCCAGCGAGCGACGACGACAGAGGGGGCCGCGCTGCGGCGCGAGGGGGCAATCCCCCCGAGCCGCCATTCGGCGGCCCACCCCCCTTTTGACAAGGGGGGCTTTCGATAAGGAAAAGAATTTAAATTCCCACGCGGCTCCGGCGGAGCCGGGGACACCTTACGTGAGCAGGGTGTTGAAGGTGACGACGTCAAAGTTCTCGTCGATGTGCTCCCCTTCGGACGGGTCAATGGTGTACAGCACGTTGAAGTCGTCCAGGTAGTCCTCGTACTCCTGGCGGGTGATGGGCCGGGTGTCGTACCAGTACTCGGCCAGGTCATCCGCGCCGAAAGTGCCGTCGGCGAACAGCAGGTACAACTCCCAGCCTTCGTCAGAGGCGTCCTCGTTCAGGGTCTCGATGTAGAAGGATTCGTGGTAGTCGCCGCCGTCGAACGTTATGGACCGGTTCGCCACAAACAATTTGCCGTCCTTCTCGACCAGAGACACGTCGCCGTTGCTGCCGCCCTCTTCGCAATACACCGCGCCCTCCTGGGCCAGCGTGACCTCGCCGGTGCGGGCGTTGATGAGCCACGCCTTGCAGTACATCCAGACCGTCGGGTCCTGGGCCCACTGGACGGGGTACACCGTGACCAGCTCCCAGACCCCGTCGCCGTCCACGTCGGACTTGCAGGCCAGAGGCTGCTGGTCCAGGTCAAAGTAGAATTCCTCATCGTCCATGGTGTCCCGCAGGATGGCGGCGATCTGTTCCCAGGGGATATCGTTCGAGGCCAACGCCCCTGTGGGCAGCAGGAACGTGACCGCCAGCAGCACCGCAATAAGGACGGTCAGCGTCCGGCGGGCGTTTTTCGTATGTGAGCGCATGGCATGTCCTCCTTGATTTTGGTTTTATGCCATTATTGTAGCATATATTTCCAGGGAAATTGTAAAAAAAGATGAAATGTGCGGTTTGGCATATTGCCATCCGGAAAAGAATGTGTTACAATACGGTGACAAAGGGTTAAGAAAGTTCCAATTTTGTGTTTGGGGGGTGTGCTTTGTGGTAAAGACAGTCATTCTGGTCTCCGGCGGGGGGACGAATCTGCAGGCGATCATGGACGCGCACCTGTTTGGGGAGATACCAAACTGCGAGCTGACGGCGGTGATATCCTCCGACCCGGAGGCCTACGCGCTCATACGGGCCAAGAGCGCCAACCTGCCCACCTATGTGGTGGACCGGTCGCTCTTCCCCAACGAGCAGAGCTTTAACACCGCCGTGGAGCAGAAGCTCCAGGACCTGGACGCGGAGCTGGTGGTGCTGGCCGGGTACGTCCACCCGCTGGGCGCGGGGACATTGAAGGCATACGAAAACCGTATCGTCAACGTCTACCCCAGCCTGCTGCCCGCCTTCGGCGATTGCGACGGCAACACCATGGAGCCTTACGAGCAGGCCATCCGGGCCGGTGTGAAGCTGTCCGGCGCGACGGCCTATTTCGTCACCGGCGGGCAGGCCGGACCCATTATTTTGCAGCAGGCGGTGGAGGTCTGGGAGGGCGATACCCCCAAGACCCTGCAGCGGCGTATCATGGAGGAGGGCGAGTGGAAGCTGCTGCCCAAGGCCGTGGCGCTGTACTGCCAGGGCCAGCTCCGGGTCGCCGACGGCGCGGTCCATGTGACCGGCGAACGAAAATAACGCAACCAAGAATATAAATGAGGATGGGTACAGGATATGAGCAAGCTGACGCGTAAATGCCCCAACTGCGGCGCGATGATGCCGGTGGACGTGAAGTACTGCCGGAAGTGCCACGCCAAGATGGATTCCGGGCGGGTGGAGGTCCTGTCCTCCGCGCCCGCGGCAAAGGACAAGCGGCCCCAGAAGCGCTCCCGTGACGAGGACGCGCTGCGGAACCTGCCCAGGCCGGTCCGGCCCGTGGAGGAAGAGCCTCCTGTGGAAGAGACTGTCCCGGAGGCCGAAACGGAAATGGCCGAGGCCGCGCCTGCCGCGGCGGAGGAAGGCTATGTCCCCACGGAGGAAGAGCAGGAGCGTGCGGTGGCCGCGGCCATGAAGGGCGCGGTGGTCCGCCGGGAGCGGAAAGCCCCTGCCGGCGACGGAACGCCCCGGCCCGTGTCCACGGCCAGAGGCGCCGGCGCGCAGACGCCTCCCAACAGGGATAAGGACAAGAATCTGTGGCAGATCATCACGGTGCTGGCCATCATTCTCATCATCATCGTGGTGGCCATACTGCTGGTCATTCGGCTGAACCGGCCGGCGGGGACTACCTCGGAGACGTTCACCGCGCCGCCTGTCGCCACGGAGGAGCCGCCTGTGGCGCCGGAGGGCCTGGTGGTGCCCACCGCCACGCCGTCCGCCTCGCCCACGCCTACGGCCGTGCCTACGCCTACGGCTACGCCGCTGCCCGCCGCCACCATGACGCCTGTTCCCGCGCCTACCGCGCCGGGGAACGTCACCGTCACCGGCGTCAACGACACGGTGTATATCAACGGCAACGGCGTCAACGTCCGCTCCGGTCCGGGCACCAATTATGAGATACTGGGGTCCGAGAATCTGGGCAAGCAGCTGGCGCGGACCGGCCGGACCAGCAACGGCTGGAGCCAGGTGGCCTATAACGGCCAGACGGCCTACGTCATCGACTCGCTTTTGACCACCACCCAGCCCTCCGGCGGGACCAATACCAACACCAGCACAGGCACTGCCACAGGCACCGGTACCGTGAAGGTCACGGCGGCCTCCGGCGCGAACGTGCGCTCCGGCCCCGGCACCAATTACGATATCCTGGGCGTGGCGTACCAGAATACGGAGCTGACAAAGACCGGTACCTCCGGCGGCTGGACCCAGGTCAGCTTCAACGGCCAGACCGGGTATATCTCCACCAACCTGCTGAGCGATTCGTCCTCGACCGGAACGACCACGGGGACCACTACCGGCACCACGACCGGCGGCGTCACCGCGGCCAGCGGTACCCTGACCGTGACCGGCAACGGCGTCAACATCCGCTCCGGTCCCGGCACGGAATACAGCCGCCTGGGCTCGGTCAACTCCGGCACCACCCTCACCATCACCGGCACCAGCGGCAACTGGTATCAGATCAGCTATAACGGCCAGACCGCCTATATCATCGCCGATTACGTGCGGAAAAACTGAGTGAAAATCAAGGACCCGCCCGCCGCAAATGCGACGGGCGGGTTGTTCACAACGAATGCCCCCCTGTGCAAGGGGAGGTGGAATTTGAAATGGCGGCGCAGCCGCACATTATTGACGGCTCCCTTGTGCAAAGGGAGCTGTCGAGCGAAGCGAGACTGAGGGATTGTTACCAGTCTTGGCAATATATCCAGGCTTGGTAACAATCCCCCCGAGCGCCGCAAGCGGCGCTCACCCCCCTTTACACAAGGGGGGCTTGGGGGTGGGGTGGCTTGGCCGGAGACACCTTAAGCGGATCGGAGAGCAAGGAGGACGATCGTTCCATGAGAATTGCTGCGTATCAATTTGCGGTATCTGGAAATATCAGCGAGAATTACAATGAAATCGTAAAAGCAATATATCTTGCTAAAAACGAGGACGTTCATTTGATCATATTCCCCGAGTGTGCGTTGACCGGGTATCCTCCGAGGAATATACCTGATCCGTCAAGCGTTGATTTTGACCTTGTCCAAACCATGTGCGGAAAACTTCGATCAATGGCCGACGAAAATGATATTTCCTTTATTATTGGGACAATATTCAAAGAAAAAGAAATATACAACAGGGCAATGCTGTTTCGGCCTGATAGTCCAATCGCGTTCTATGACAAGCGCGCCTTGTGGGGTTGGGATAAGGATAATTTCGCAAAAGGCAGCCGCGATGGGATATTTGAAATGGAAGGGATAAGGTTCGGAATAAGAATTTGCTTTGAAGTAAGATTTCCGGAATTTTTTCGAGAACTATACAGACGAAATACGGATATCGATCTGGTCCTGTTTCACGATGTAGCGGATATTGATGATAAAGAACGATACGATCTGATCAAAGGGCACTTACAGACCCGGGCGGTTGAAAATGTTACTACCACCATTTCGGTAAATGCTGTTTCACCATTTCAAACGGCCCCGACAATGGTCGTCGGAAAATCGGGCCAGTGCATAAAAGAGTGCGTTAGAAATAAACCGGAACTTCTGATTTATGATTTTGAAAAGACAGAGAATGATCTCGGCGAAAAGGGAAGAGCATCCATATCGGATGAATTGTTATTTATCTGAAAAATATGGGCGCGTCCTGCAGGGTGTCCGGCCCTGGGCGGTCCATAGCGGGTGTGCAGGTCGTTTTAAGGGGAACGTTACGATCCCCCCGAGCCGCCAATCGGCGGCCCACCCCCCTTTACACAAGGGGGGCTTGGGGGTGGGGTGGCTTGCACGCGCCAGCCCCCTTTACACAAGGGGGGCATTTCATCGATAAGGAAAAATCCTGCCGCCTCGACAGAAATGGTCGATCGTGTTGTTCCGGGCAGGGCCTCCGTCTGCTATGATGCAGGTACAAAATTCAAACGGAGGTCATACACCATGAACACAGACAAGATCTATGCCGAGGCCATCGTAAACGAGTACTCCAAAAAGAGCGCGTCCAAGGTGGTCGCGCTGCGTAAGCTGGACCGGGCGGCGAAAATGCCCGCGCAGATCTTTACGTACACCTTCGGCGTCGTATGCTCGCTGGTCGCCGGGACGGGCATGTGCCTCGCCATGGGCGTCATCGGCGGGGGAACGGCCGGATTTGTGGCCCTGGGCATCGCCGTCGGCGTCATCGGCTTCGCCGGGATGGGGGCGAATTATCCGCTCTATAAGCGTATCCTGCAAAAGCGCAAGGAGGCATACGCCGGCGACATCATGCGTCTGGCCACAGAGATCGCGGGCGGCGAGGACTGACAAAAATCGGCGGAGAAAGGCGGCGGAACGGTTGAATAAGACGGAAAGCAGGTATTTCAGCACGGCTGCCCGGATGGACGAGGCGCTTATCGAGTGCCTGACGAAAAAGGACTTCCCGTACATCACCGTGAAGGAGATATGCGAAAAGGCCGGGGTCAACCGTTCCACCTTCTATCTGCACTATGAGACGATAGACGACCTGCTGCGCGAGTGCGTGGAGTACACGAACAACAAGTGCTTCCAGCGGTATTCCGCCGAGCTTGCCGACACGGAGAGGCTTTTGGCGTCGGAACGGCTGGAGGACCTGGTCTTCATGTCCCCCGCATATCTAAAGCCATATTTGGAATTTGTCAGAGAGAACAAGCGGCTGTATCAGGTCGTGCTGCAGCACCAGAGCGTTTTTCGCACGCAGAACACGTTTCAGCGGCTCTTTGACCGGGTGTTCTCCCCGGCGCTGGACCGGTTTCGCGTCCCGGCGGAGGTCAGGGCCTATATCGTCCATTTTTATCTGGGCGGCATCACGTCCGTCGTCTGGGAATGGCTGGATAAGGACTGCTCCGACCCGGTAGAGACGATCGTTGAGATCTGTATGCGCTGCATCTCGCCGGGAGGCAAAGAGGCGGGCGAGGCGGCAAATGGATAAAAGAACGCGGCTGCGTGCAGCGGCGAAAACGCTCCGCAGCGACAGGCAAAAGCGCGGGGAGGCCGTTTTATACGGCAGTCTCGCCGTCAACCTGGTATATGCGCTTTTGCAGGGGATAAACGGCGTGGCCGTCCGTTCGATATGGGCGGGAACGCTGGCGTTTTATTATCTGACGCTCAGCGCCATCCGCTTTTCGCTGCTGCTTGGGCACAAAAAACTGCGCACCGAGCAAAAATGGAAAAGGTACAGAAACAGCGCGTGCATCATGCTGGTCCTGAATTTTGCCCTGCTGGGCATTCACTTTGTCACGGTGTATATGGGGCACGTCATCGCCTATCCCGGATATATGATCTACGCGATGGCGGCTTACACCTTTTATGCGGCCATCGCGGCCATACGAAATGTGATCGTGTACCGAAAGTACAACGACCCCATCCTGTCCGCAAGCAAAGCGCTGGCCCTTGCGGCCGCGGCCATTTCGATCTACTCGCTCCAGTCGGCGATAATCTCGGCGTTTGGGGATTCTGAAAGGTTTCGGCTCGTCATGGGCAGCTGTGTCGGCGCAGGTGTTTTTGTGTTGATCACCGCCATTTCGGTCGTTATGATCGTAAAAGGGACAAGGGCCATACGTATGAACGATTCCCACTGACAATGGGGTCGTTGCCGGACTTAAAGTATGGTAACAATCCCCCCGAGCCGCCAGGGGCGGTGACAGCCCCCTTTAACAAGGGGGCCGTCCATAATGTGCGCCTGCGGCGCGATTTAAATTTGTCTCTCCCCCAGTCTCGCCCTGGCGGGCGAGCCAGCCCCCTCGTCAGAGGGGGCCGGATTCTTTTCCCTGGGTATAGAGCAAGGCCCCCTCTGACGAGGGGGCTGTCGAGCGAAGCGAGACTGGGGGAGAGAAACACTATAATCCAACGCAGTCTCCGGTCTTGCCGGAGACACCTTATAGCCAGGGGAGCCAGGTCTGCACGGTCTGCCAGAGGGTGTGCAGGTCGTTTTGCAGGATGTCCCAATTGAGGGCCAGACGCTCGCCGTACTGGGCAAGCTGGCCGTGGGCCTGAAGGGCCGATGGGGAGCTGCCCGTGAAAAACGCCACGCCGATGGCCGCCACGCCAAGCAAAAAGCAGATCATGGCTACGCCGCTGACGATATGCCACAGCTTACGCATCATAGCCCACCTTCTTTCCCAAAGTCAGCCGGCCAAAGGCACGACACCCGCGCACGTACAAGGACACCAGCCCCACGTCCAGCCGCAGACCGCACCACAGCGCCAGCAGCGCCACGCTCAGAACGAGAAAGGCCAGCCCGAACAGCATCATGGCGTCGGCGATGTATCCCGTGCACCAAAGCCCGCCAATGGCGGCGATGTACGCGCCCAGCAGCAGCGCCAGACCAGGCAGCAGCAGTATTGGCAGCAGCACCAGACATATGAGCGCCAGGGGCACACCCAGCGCGGCCTCGCCCAGAACCAGCAGCGGCACGCCCGCCCACAGGGGCATGACCCGCTCCACGGCGGCCGGTCCGGGCGCGGCGTCCGCCTCCGGTTCCTCCGGCGCATCCAGGGGCATGGACACGAACCGGGGTCCGTCGTCCTCCGTCGGCTCCGGCTCTTCCGTTTCGGTCTCGTCCTCGACGGCGGGGGCAAACCCGGTCAGGTCGTCCATCACCAGCGGGGGCACGTCCAGGTCCGGCAGGTCCGGCGTCTCGGCGTCGTCCCCGGCCGCCTCCGGCGGGGCCGGCTGCACGTCCAGTGCGGTCAAGTCCAGGTTTCCCGGCGCGTAGGTCCGGCTCAGCCGGATGGATACGCGGGTGGGCGAGCCAAGCACGGCGATGAGATCGTCCGTCCCGTCCGGGCCGGCCTGGTCGAACAGCTCGGCGCAGCGGGCCACGGTCCTGTCCCGGTCGGCGGCGGTCATGAACACCAGCAGCCGCCGCAGCTCGGCAAGATATTGGGGTTTGTTCAAGAGATCAACTCCTTATGTGCCATACACGTAGACATAACATTATAGCATGTGCGACGTGTTTGCGCAAGGACATACGCAAAAGCCCCCTTGTGAAAAGGGGCTGGCAGCGCCCTTGGCGCTGACTGGGGATTGTACTTAGACGTACAGCAATCCCCCCGCCCGCCGATGGCGGGCACCCCCCTTTGACAAGGGGGGCTTTTAAGAACCATTATACCCCGGCGAAGCGGAAGAGAGCGCCGGCGAGGGCGCCGATCAGGATGAGAAACACCGGGTGGAGCTTTTTAAACGCCTTACTTACGGCGAATATCACCGCCGCCAGGGCGATGGCCTTCCAGTTGAAGACGGTCCAGAACTTGTCCCAGCCGGTCCAGGCGCTGGTATTCAGCAGCGCGCCGATGGCCACGGTCAGGCCCGCCGCGGCGATCAGGCCCGTGGAGGCGGGGCGGATGCCGTAAAAGGCGCCGTTGACGTACTTGTTGTCCCGGAAGGCCCGCAGGGCCGCGGCGATCAGGATGATGACGATGATGCTGGGGGTGACGATGCCGACGAGCGCGCACACGCTGCCCAGCACGCCGGCGCTGGTGTAGCCGGTGTACACGGCCATGTTGATGCCGATGGGACCCGGCGTGGACTCGCTGACGGCCAGCATGTCCGCCACCTGGTGGGCGGTGAACCAGCCGGTGCGTGCGCCCATGTCGTAGAGAAAGGGCAGCGTGGCCAGTCCGCCGCCCACGGCGAACAGGCCGGTCTTGAAAAACTCCCAGAATAGCTGTAAATATATCATTTTTTTAGCGCCTCCCCGCCGACCTTCACCGCGATGCCCAGCGCCCCGGCCAGCAGCACGAACAGCACCGGGGACAGGTCCAAAAACCAGGCCGCCACGGCCACCGCCGCGAACACGCAGGCCGTGAGCTTATCCACCACGGAGCTCTTCAAAAGCTTTATCACCGCGTTCAAAATCAGCACGGTCACCGCCACGCGGATGCCGGCGAAGGCGTTTTGCACCACGGCGTAGTCCGCGAAGTTTTGCAGCAGTGCCGCGATCAGGCCGATGACCAGAAAGCTGGGGGCTACCAGGCCGTAGGTGGCCACGACGCCGCCAGGTACGCCCTTTTGCTTGAAGCCGATGAACGTGGCCGTGTTCACGGCGATGATGCCGGGGGTGCACTGGCCGATGGCGAAATAGTCCGTAAGCTCCCCGTCCGTGCACCAGCCCTTGCCGTCCACCACCTCGCGCTGTAATATGGGCAGCATGGCGTACCCGCCGCCAAAGGTGATGGCGCCGATGCGGAAAAAGGTGCAGAACAGCTCCCAATATATCTTCATGTTTGCACCTCCAAAGGCTTGCACACGTCGCACCAGCCGGCGGGCTTGGCAAGCTTCTCCAGTTCGGCGCAGGAAAGAGCCACGCCGCTGTGGGCGCTGCCGGCGGCGGGATAGACGGTGTCGTGGTCCTTCAGGCTCACGTCCAGCCACACCTGGGCCCGGTCCGGCACCAGGAAGGGACACACGCCCCCGGCCGCGTTGCCGGTGAAGGCCTCCGTGTCCTCCGGGGACAACATGCGGGCCTTGCAGCCGAACTGGTCCTTGAATTTGCGGTTGTCCACCCGCCGGGTCCCGGCGGCGACTACGAGCACAGCCCCGTCGCCGTGGTAAAACCCCAATGTCTTGGCGATCTGGTCCGGGTCCACCCCAAGGGCCTGAGCCGCCAGCTGGACCGTGGCGGTGGACTGGGGGAACTCATGCAGCCGGTCCAGCAGACCGTTTTCCGCCAGATACGCCTTTACTTTCTCGATGGTCATGGATGCCTCCTTGAAAAACGCGAAAAATCTGGTACAACAGACGCTGCGCGCTGTTGTACCAGTAAGATACCAGTCGCGCTCTCGCTTGCGCGAAACCGCGCAACATGGTACAATAATAGCATGAAAACGACGAAAAAGAAAGTCGCCGTCATCGGCGCGTTGAACGTGGACGTGGGCGGCCGGGCGGACCGGCCGTTGACAAGGGGAGATTCTATCCCCGGCTCTGTGCGCACCGCCCTGGGGGGCGTGGGGTGGAACATCGCCCGGGGCTGCGCCCTGCTGGGGGCGGACGCCGCCTTCTTCTCCCTGCTGGGCTTGGACGAGCACGAAAGCGCCATCCGGGCCGACGCCCAGCGCTTCGGCGTGGACCTGGCGAATTGCCGGTGGACCCGGCGGGGCAACAACCGGTATCTGTACATATGCGACCAGCGGGGCGACGTGGCCGCCGCGGTGAACGACATGGCCCTGTGCGAGCGCATGACGCCGGACTTGGCCGAGACGTGGCTGGCGGCCCTGGCCGATGCCGGCGCGGTGGTGCTGGATGCCAATCTGCCGGAGGATACCCTGGCCTTTCTGGGCCAGCGTATCACGGCGCCGCTGGCGGCCGACTGCGTGTCGGCGGCCAAGTGCGTGCGGCTGCGGCCCGTTTTATCCCGGCTGCACACCCTGAAGGCCAATCGGACCGAGGCCGCGGCCCTGACGGGGCTGGAAAGGCCGCTGGACCAGGCCAGGGCGCTGCTGGACGCCGGGGTGAAGCGGGTGGTGATCTCCCTGGGGCCGGACGGGGTGCTGTGCGGCCAGGGCAAGGCGCTGTTCCGGCAAAACGCCGCCAACGTACGGGTGGCGGACGCCACCGGCGCGGGCGACAGCCTGACGGCGGCGCTGGCCGTGGGGCTGGCAAAGGGGCTGCCGCTGGAGGAGTGCGCCCGGTTGGGCGTGGCCGCCGCGGGGGTCACGATCGCGCACGCAGGGGCAGTTACCGAGGCGCTGAAAGAGTTGGTGAAATAATTCTCTCCCCCAGTCAGCGCAAGCGCTGACAGCCCCCTGGGGTCCCCAAAAGGCAAGCTTGCCTTTTGGGGAGAGGAGACGCCGCGGGCTATCCGGGATTTGACGCTTGCGGCGAATCACGGCCTAGCCTCGCGGGCGCCGACGACAGAGGGGGCCGCGCTGCGGCGCGAGGGGGCAATCCCCCAGTCATGCTGGCGCATGACAGCCCCCTTTCACAAGGGGGCCTTTCCATAAGGAATGATATAATCAATATGAAAAAGAGGACCGCGAACGGTCCTCTTTTTCTTGTTATAAAAGCCACACCCCTGTGCGCACTGAGGATGGAAAGGAGTTTCCTGTATGAGAAAGCATCAAGAGGAGAAAGGGGAGTTACACAAATGGCCCATTACAGGGGCGTGGCCGGCGGCTGGTTCAGGGAGCCTGACCGGGAATACTCCGGCTCCTAACTGTATCTAAACACATTTTTGTCAATTCGTCAAGCTATTTTTTGCAAATTTTTGGAAATTTTTTCAGAACGGCCCTTTGTCCGCCCCACGCGGTCACTTGTCCTTGACGAACACGCACACGGCCATCTTCACGAACGCCTCCCGCAGGCCGGGGCATTTGGCCAGCGGCGTTAAAAATGGCCGCAGGGGGACCTCCCGGTAATACTCGGTCCGCAGCGGCGCGGCCTCCCGGATGGCACGGAAGCGACGGAGGGTCATTTTGTTGATGTAAGAGAAGTATTTTTCGCCCTTTTCGTCCCGGCTGATGCGAAATTGAATGCGCTCCCGACCGTCCGGCAGGTCCCGGCACAGCCGCTCGTAGACCGGGATCAGGGTCTTTTCGGAGAAGAAAAGCTGCACCCATGGCACGCCGATACGGTCGGACAGATGAGCGCCGTAGGGATGGTAATATGGCGGGAAGTTCGCGTACAGCCGCCCGCCGGGGCGCAGCAGCCGTGCGCACTCCCGCAGTACCCCCGCCGGGTCCGACACGTGCTCCATGGCGTCGTTCATGACGATGGCGTCAAAGCTCTCGGCGGGCAGGCCGGTGTCTGCCGCGTCACGGCACAAAAAGGTGAACCGGTCGGCCAGGTCCAGCTGCTCCGCCAGGGCGGTCGCCTGGGGGCCGTACTTTTCCAGCACGTCCAGGCCTGTCACGTGTTTTGCGCCCAGGGAGGCGTAATAGAGGCTCTTGCCCCCCGCGCCGCAGCCTATGTCGCAGACAAGCTTTCCCCGGAACATATCGTCCAGCGTGTACCGGTCCAGGAAAAACTGCACCGTGTCCCGGCCCTTTTCGTACTGCCATTGGGCGTAGGTCTTTTGCCCGTCGTTTTGCAGGTTGAACGGGTGCACCGGCAGCGGGAAAAGCCGGTTCAGGGCCAGCAAAAGCCGCTCCGCCGTTCTCATGGGGCCGTCTCTCCGTCCAGGGCCGACAGGACCGCCGCCTGGATGGCCTCGGGCGGGCCATTTGTAACGGCGCCGGCCGCGTCCAGGTGTCCGCCGCCGCCGATGGCCTGTAGGATATGCCCCGCGTGGACGGACCCGTCGGTGCGCAGAGACACCTTCCAGGTCCCGTCGGGAAGCTGGCGCAGCAGCAGTCCCGTCCGGGTCCCCTCCGGGACCACGGTCAGAAGGGAGAGCTTGTCCATGTCGTCCTCCGTGGCGCCGCATGCGGCTACCGCGTCCAGGGGAAGCGTCATGACGCAAAGGCCCGGACGGGGAAAGCGCATGCCGCCGTACAGCGTGGATTCCAGCCGGAGTCTGGCGGGCGATCTCGTCTCAAAAAGCGCACGGGTCAGCCCCGCCGCGTCAAAGCCCGTTTGGCGCAGCGCGCCGGCGACGGTCAGCGTCCGGGCGGTGGTGCCAGGGGTGCGGAAACAGTTGGTGTCCGTGGCCAGGGCCACGTAAAGGGCCTCGGCTATCGCCGGGGAAATGGTCACGCCCAGTTCGCAAAGCAGCAGGTACACCAGCTCCCCCGTGGCGGCGCTGTCCGGCTCGAGATACGTATAGCGGGCGTAGCCGCTGTTGGTGCCGTGGTGGTCCACGGCCAGGTCGGTTTGCGCCGCCAGCGCTTCCAGACCGGGTGGGAACTGGCCCGGTCCCGGCGTGTCCACCGCGGCGATGAAGCCGGGGACGAAGCCCGCCGGGGCGAACCAGGGCGTCATGTATTTTTCATAGCGCTTCATGCTGGGCGGGTCCGGGGCGATGTACGCCCGCTTGCCCAGCGCCCGCAGACCAAGGCACAATGCGCAGGCGCTGCCGGCGGCGTCCCCGTCCGGCCGGATATGGGGCACGACGAGGATATTATCGGCGGCGGAGAGAAGGGTTGCGGCTTGGGGTAGGTCGATATGTTGCATATGCGCGCCTCCGGTTTAATATTTCTCTCCCCCAGTCAGCGCCGAAGGCGCTGACAGCCCCCTCGTCAGAGGGGGCCATATTCTATGCCCAGGTGGAGAATCAGCCTCCCTCTGACGAGGGAGGTGGCGCGGCGTAAGCCGCGAGGTCGGGAGAGAAAACTAATTCTTTTGCTCCGCCTCCAGGTTGCGCATGGCTTTGCGGAATTGGAAGGTGAATAAAATCACGGTGAAGGTCACGGCGGTCACGTCCGCCACAGGCTCGGCCAAATACACGCCCATGGTGGGGTCGGGGACAAGATGCGGCATGATGTAGATGAGCGGAAGGAGCAGGACGAATTTGCGCACCACCGCCACGATCACCGAGCAGGGGGCGTTGCCAAGAGACACAAAGGTCATCTGACAGGCGATCTGGATGCCGAAGACGAAAATGCCGGCGCAGTAGGTGCGGATGGCTCCTACGGCGAAGTCGATGAGGGCGGCGTCGGAGGTGAAGATGGAGGCGAAGGCACGAGGCAGCAGCATCAGACCCAGCCACAGGGCCGTGGAAAAGGTGACGCAGCAGGTCAAAAGCAGCCGGAAGGTCTTTTTCACCCGGTCCGCGTTGCCGGCGCCATAATTGTAGCTGGATATGGGCTGAGCGCCCTGGGAGATGCCCTGCATGGGCATCATGGCGAACTGCATCACGCTGGTGCAGATGGTCATGGCGCCAACGGCGATGTCCCCGCCGTATTTCAAAAGCGAGGCGTTGAAGCACACGGATATGACGCTCTCGCTGCTCTGCATGACGAAGGCGGCCATGCCCAGCGCCACGCAGGGAAGAACGATGGAGCCGGTCAGGCGCATGTTGGCCCGCCGCAGCCGCAGCAGCGTCTTTTTCCCCCGCAGGAAGTGCACGCACCACACGCAGGATACGCCCTGGGAGAGGATGGTGGCCAATGCCGCGCCGCGCACGCCCATGTGGAAAAGGAAGATGAACACCGGGTCCAGGGCGATGTTGCACACCGCGCCGATAAGCACCGTGAGCATGCCGATACGGGCGTTGCCCTGGGCGGTGATGAAGGCGTTCATGCCAAGGGTCAATTGGACGAAAACGGTGCCCACGGCGTAAATGCGCATGTAGCTGGCGGCGTAGTCAATGGTGTTGGCGCTGGCCCCGAAGGCCAGCAGCAGGGGGCGGTTCCAAATAAGCAGAATGACCGTCAGGACCAGTGAGACGACGAGCTGCAAGGTGAAGCAGCCGCCCAGGGTCTTTTCGGCGGCGTCCAGGTCTTTCTTGCCCATGAAGATGGAGGCTCTCGGCGCGCCGCCGGAGCTGACCAGCGCCGCGAAGGCGGACACGATCAGGATGATGGGCAGGCAGACCCCTACGCCGGTGAGGGCAAGGCTGCCGTCACCCGGCATGTGGCCGATGTAAATGCGGTCCACGATGTTGTAAAGCATGTTGATGAGCTGGGCGATCACCGTGGGTACCGCCAGCTTGAACAGCAGCTTGCCGATGGGCTCTGTGCCGAGGAAGTCTTTGTTTTGGTCCATGGGTCGTCTCCTTGTGTGAGAATGCCCCCCTTGTCAAAGGGGGGTGGCCCGAAGGGCCAGGGGGATTGCTGTTAGACGAAGGACAATCCCCCAGTCAGCGCCTTTGGCGCTGCCAGCCCCCTTTAACAAGGGGGCCATAAGAGGTATCAATTCAAATCCTGGGCTTGCCAGAGCTTGGCGAACGCGCCGTTTTGCGCCAGCAGCTCTTCACGGGGGCCAAGCTCCACGATGTGCTCGTCCTCCACCACGGCGATCAGGTCTGCGTTTTTCACGGTGCTGAGCCGGTGGGCGATGATGATGCCCGTGCGGCCTTTGGCCAGCTCGTCCAGGGAGGCCTGAATGTGCTTTTCCGTCACGCTGTCCAGGGCGCTGGTGGCCTCGTCCAGAATGAGCACCGGCGGGTTTTTCAGGAATACACGGGCGATACTGAGCCGCTGCTTTTGCCCGCCGGAGAGCATCACGCCCCGCTCGCCCACAAAGGTGTCGTACCCATCGGGCATGGCCATGATGTCCTGGTGTATCTCCGCCCGAATGGCGGCGGCGATGATCTCCTCATCCGTGGCGTCCGGCCGGCCGTAGCGTATATTTTCCCGTATGGTGTCGGCAAAGACGAACACGTCCTGCTGGATGATGCCGATGTTCCGGTGCAGGCTCTGTTGGGTCACGTCCCGCACGTCGTGGCCGTCCAGGGTCACGGACCCGGCGGTCACGTCGTAAAACCGGGGCAAGAGCTGGCACAGGGTGGTTTTCCCGCCGCCGGAAGGTCCCACAACTGCCAGGGTCTTGCCGTGGGGCAAGGTGAAACTGACGTGCTCCAGTACGGGTACGCCGTCGGTGTAGGAGAAGGACACGTCCTTGTACTCCACGTCCCCGGTCACGTGGTCCAGCGTCACGGCGTCGGGCTTGTCGGCGATCTCGGGCTGGGTGTTCATGATGTCCCGGAAGCGCTTGAAGCCGGTCATGCCGTCGGTGAACGTCTCGATGAAGTCCGCAAGCTGGTTGATGGGCCGGACGAAGGTGGACACGTACAGAGAGAAGGTTATCAGGTCCACGTAGTCCATGCGGCCGCGCATGATGAAAAACCCGCCCACGGCGATGGTCAATACCTGCATCAGGCTCATAGTGGCCTCGATGCCGGAGTGGTACACGCCCATGGTCTTGTACCAGTTTTTCTTGGAGTCCTTGAACCGCTCGTTGGCGGCCTTGAACTTGTCCGCCTCCGCGTCCTCGTTGGCGAAGGCCTTGGCGGTCCTAATGCCGGAGATGCCCGACTCGATGGAGGCGTTGATGTCCCCCAGGCTCTTTTTGACCTCCGCGTTGGCCGCATCCATCTTGCCGTTCCAGTGGATGGTGAACAGGATAAACAGCGGCACCACCGCCAGTATGACGCACGCCAGGGGCCAGCAGATGGTGCAGAGAATGGCGAACGCGCCCAAAAGCGTGATCAGGCTGGTCATCAGGTTTTCCGGCCCGTGGTGGCTCAGCTCCGTTATGGCGAACAGGTCGTTGGTGACCCGGCTCATGAGCACGCCGGTGCGGTTGCGGTCGAAAAAGGAGAAGGACAGGGTCTGGATATGGGTCAAAATGTCCGTGCGCATGTCCGCCTCGATACGGGTGCCCATCAGGTGGCCAAGGTAGGTGATGACGTACTTGCACACGGCCTTCAGCACATAGGCCCCGGCCAGGATGGCCATCACGGCGAAAAAGAGGCCGAACAGCTTGTCGGGCAGGAGGCTGTTCAGGGTGTAGCGCGTGGCGTAGGGGAAGATCAGGTCCGCCGCGCAGGCCACCAGCGCGCAGAACATGTCCAGGGCAAACAGCCGGATATGGGGCTTATAGTAGCTGGCGAACAGCTTGATCGGGTGGGCGGTGAAGTCTTTTTGGTTCATGTATGTATGCTCTTTCTGTGACACAATATTGAAAGCCCCCCTTGTTAAAGGGGGGTGGCCCGAAGGGCCGGGGGGATTGCTGTTAGACGAAGAACAATCCCCCAGTCAGCGCCTTTGGCGCTGCCAGCCCCCTTTGACAAGGGGGCCATAAACAGTGCGCCTGCGGCGCGAATCAGATTCCTTACACAAGGGGCCATAAGCAGTTTATATCGCCGCGATCACGATCTGGTCGTTCTCCGCGGAGACGGAGATGGTCCGCACCTGGCCCTTGTGCTTGTCGATTATCTCGGCGGCGATGGCGTCCTCGATGTCCTTTTGTATCTGCCGGCGCAGATTCCGGGCACCATAGGTCACGGAATAGCTCTTTTTCACCAGATAGTCCACAACGGCCTCGTCCCAGCTAAAGTCTATCTTCCGCTCGGCCATCACGTCCTTGAGCTCGCCCAGAATGAGCCCCGCGATGCCACGGAAGGTCTCTTCACTGAGGGGCTTGAAGTACACGATCTCGTCCACGCGGTTGATGAACTCCGGACGGAGGAAGTCTTTGAGGGCCTTCAGTGCCTTGTCCCGGCCCATCTCGCCCAATGTCTGGCCAAAGCCCAGGCTGCCGCTCTGGCGGTCGGAGCCGGCGTTGGTGGTCATGATGAGCACGGTGTTCTCAAAGTTCACCGTCCGGCCCTGGGCGTCGGTGATGCGGCCGTCGTCCAGAATCTGCAGAAGGATGTTCATCACGTCCGGGTGGGCCTTTTCTATCTCGTCGAACAGCACCACGGAATAGGGCCGGCGGCGTATTTTCTCGGTGAGCTGCCCGGCCTCGTCATAGCCCACATAGCCGGGGGGCGAGCCGATGATGCGGCTGACGGCGAATTTCTCCATGAACTCGCTCATGTCCAGGCGGATCAGGCTCTCCGGCGCGGAGAAAAGGTCCAGGGCAAGCTGCTTGACCAGCTCCGTCTTGCCGATGCCGGTGCTGCCCACAAAGATGAAAGAGCAGGGTTTGCGCTTGGCCTGCAATCCCACGCGGCTGCGCTTGATGGCGGCGCAGACAGCGTCCACGGCCTCGTCCTGGCCGATGATGTGCTTTTTGAGCCGGTCGTTGAGGCCGGAGAGCCGGTCGAACTCGTCGTCGGTGATGTTGCTGGCGGGTATCTTGGTCCACAGCTCGATGATGCGGGCCAGGTTTCCGGCGGTCAGGGCCGGACGGCCCTTGGCCTTCAAGGCCGTCAATTCGTCGGATATCTGCATCTGCCGGGAGCGAATTTGCGCCAAACGCTCGAAATTGTCTGTCTCGGCGGTGAGCAGCAGCTCCCGCTCTTTTTCCAGATCCCCGTTTTCCTTTTCCAGCTCCAGGCGGCGGGCGGTGTCCGCGTTTTTAAGGTCCACGTCGGAGCACGCCTCGTCTAAGAGGTCGATGGCCTTGTCGGGCAGGTAGCGGTCGGTGATATAGCGCTCGGAGAGAGTCACGGCCATTTTGCACATCTCATCGGATATGTCCACGCCGTGGAAGTCCTCATAGTACTTGCGCACGCCCTTCAATATCTCCACGCTGTCCGGGATGGAGGGCTCCGCCACGGTGACGGGCTGGAAGCGGCGCTCTAATGCGGCGTCCTTCTCGATGTACTTGCGGTACTCGTTGAAGGTGGTGGCGCCGATGACCTGTATCTCCCCGCGGCTGAGGGCGGGTTTGAGGATGTTGGCGGCGTTCATGCTGCCCTCGGCGTCGCCGGCGCCCACGATGTTGTGTACCTCGTCTATCACAAGGATGATGTTGCCCTGGCGGCGTATCTCGTCGATAAGGCCCTTCATGCGGCTTTCAAACTGGCCGCGGAACTGGGTCCCGGCCACCAATGCGGTCAGGTCCAGCAGGTAGACCTCTTTGTCCCGCAGCTTGTAGGGCACCTGGTCGGCGGCGATGCGCTGGGCCAGACCCTCGGCGATGGCCGTCTTGCCCACGCCCGGTTCGCCGATAAGGCAGGGGTTATTTTTCTGCCGCCGGTTCAATATCTGGATGACCCGCTCCAGCTCTTCGGCGCGGCCGATCATCTTGTCCAGCTTGCCGTCTCTGGCCCGCTGGGTCAGGCTGATGCAGTAGTTTTCCAGAAACTTTTTCTTGCCGCCACGCCGGTCCTGACCGGGGGCGGAAGGTCCCGGCCCGGGGGAGGGTCCGGTGCTGTCGCCATTGTTGTTCATCTGGCCCTGAGGGCCGCCGAACAGCCGGTTCAAAAACGGGAACGTGGCGGTCTTGCCCTGGTCGCCGTCATCGTCGTCAGAACCGGAGCCGTCTATGTCCATCAGGCTCTCGATGCCCTCGGCCCCGCCCAGGGCGCTGGTCATCTCCCCGGAGAGATTTTCCAGGTCCTCGTCCGTCAGGCCCATTTTGGAGATGATGTCGTCCACGGGCTTGATGTGCAGTTCTTTCGCGCAGCTCAGGCAAAGGCCCTCGTTGCGGGTCTGGTTGTTCTCTATTTTTGTGATGAATATCACGGCCATATTTTTATGGCACCGTGCGCACAGAGTAGGTTGCATGAAAGTCTCCTCGCCTAAAAGGTCAAAGCGTTATGTAGTTTGCCAGCAGGTTCCGGTCCATCAGGTACGCCGCCAGACCCGTGCCCCGCAGGGTCTGCTCCGACAGAAGCAGTCCCGCGAACTGACAGGCCCATACCAGAATGGAGCAGAACAGCAGCCCCGCGAATACGCCGATGGCAGCGCCGCCGATGTCGTTCACCACGCCCACGTAGGGTATCTTGAAGCTCAGGTTCGGCAGGTTCACGATCACGGACAGGACGGCGTACAGGATGATGAACGCCAGCAAAAAGCCCCCGTACCAGGTGACGGTCTGGCAGCTTATGGTGACGATGGAGCTGGTGAGAGAGGCGTTGTTCTCCTGGGCGTAGGTCATGGTCCGCTCCGTGAGGGTGTGGGCCATGTCATCGTAAAGCCCCAGGGCCTGGTAGGATTGCAGGGCGATGGGCTCGGCCATCTCCGGCCGCTCCGCCAGCAGGTCCGCCAGGGATTGGGACACGTTGTACTGCCCCGTCAACGGGTCCTTCTCGTAGCCAAAGGCGGTGTAGGCCGTGTCGTCGATCTGGGCCTCCATATAGCCGCTGACAAAGGGCTTCAGGACCGGGATGACCTCATAGGAATAGGTGTCGGTCAAAAGCTGGGCGCCGTATAGAGATAGTATTATCACCAGCACCTCGATAATTCCCATGATGATGCCCTTTTTATAACCCTGCCA
>CANQKA010000031.1 GCA_947624395.1 uncultured Oscillospiraceae bacterium | reverse complement strand
CATGTCGTGCGGTTCCGGCGCGAGCCGGGAGCACGACCGGCATCTTTTGGGAATAACAGCGCGCAGCGTCTGTTATTCCATCATGTTCCCTACGTCGCCGTCGTACCAGACCCGGTGCATGTAAAGCCCCTGGGGCGGCATGGTGGGGCCGGTGAGGCGGCGGTCGCCCCGTTCCAGCAGGGCCGGGATATCACGGGGGGACAGCTTGCCGTCGGAGGCGTACACCAGCGTGCCCACGATGGCCCGGACCATGTTGTACAAAAACCCGTCGGCGCAGACGGTGACGGTGATCGTGTCCCCGTCCCGCTCCGCACGGCACCATTTTACGGTCCGGACCGTGGTCTTCGTCTCGGTGCCTACGCTGCGCACGGCGGCGAAATCGTGCCTGCCCACGAACGCGGCCGCGGCGGCGTTCATCACGTCCGCATGTAACGGCGCGGGCCAGAAGCAGGCGCGGCAGTCCAAAAACGGGTCCCGGATGCGGCTGTTGTGTATTTTATAAATGTACTCTTTTTGCATGCACGAGCCGATGGCGTTGAAGCTTGACCGCGCTTCCACGGCGGCCTGGACGGCGATATCCGCCGGAAGGCGGCTGTTCAGGGCCAGGGGGATACGGTCGATGGGGATGGCGCAGTCGGTGCGGAAGTTGGCGCAGTAAGCCAGCGCATGCACCCCCGCGTCCGTGCGGCCGCAGCCGGTCACGTGTACCGGGTGCTGCACGGTCTTTTCCACCGCCCGCTCCAGGGTCTGCTGGACCGTGGGCAGGCCGGCCTGGGTCTGCCAGCCGTGATAGGAAGAGCCGTCGTAGGCAAGGCGTATGGCGATGTTTCTCATATGCCCAGCCTCCGCAACAGCAGGATGCCCGCGATCAATGCCGCGCCCAGCAGGAACGCCACGCCGTCCCGCCAGGACATGTGCAGCTGCTTCATGCGGGTGCGGCCTTCGCCGCCGTTGTAGCACCGGCACTCCATGGCAAGGGCCAGCTCGTCGGCCCGCCGGAAAGCGGAGATGAAAAGGGGTATCAACAGCGGCAGCAGCGCCTTGGCCCGCTCCGGCAGCGTGCCCGTTTCCAAATCGGCCCCACGGGCCTTTTGGGCGGACATGATCCGGTCCGTTTCTTCTATCAGCGTGGGGATGAACCGCAGGGCGATACACATCATCAGGCTCAGCTCGTAGACCGGCACGTGGAGCTTTTTCAAAGGCGACAGCAGCTTTTCCAGCCCGTCGGTGATGGCAAGGGGGGAGGTGGTGTACGTGAGCAGGAACGTACCCGACACCAGAAGCAATATGCGCAGCACCATGCTCACGGCCCGCTCCAGGCCGGTGTACGTGACGCGCAGGGCCTTCCACTGGAACAGCACGTCGTCCCCCCGGGTGAAGAACAGGTTCAAAATGGCGGTGAACACGATGATGAACACCAGGGGCTTCAGGCCTTTCAACAGGGCCTTGGGCCTGATGTGGGCCACAGCGCAGACGCAGACAAGGGCCGCGAACACCAGGGCATACCCGCCCCAGGAGCCGACCATAAATATGGCGGCGATGTAGGCCACGGTCAGCAGCAGCTTGGTCCGGGGGTCCAGCCGGTGGACCGGCGTGTCGCCAGGGAAGTACTGGCCCAGGGTGATGTCCTTCAGCATGGGCCGGCCCCCTTTCCCCGCAGGGCCAAAATGGCTTCCGCCAGCCGGTCCAGGGTGTATATGCCCGCCGGCAGGTCCAGCCCCCGCTCCCGCAGCAGCTTTGCGATATGGGCCGGTGCGGGCAGGTCCAGGCCGATGGAGAGAAGCTGGCCGTCATGGGCAAACACTTCCTCCGGCGCGCCGTCCAGCACGATCTTCCCCTCCGCCATCACCACCAGCCGTTCACAGCGGTTGGCGATGGACATGTCGTGGGTGACCAGCAATATGGTCGCGCCCCGGATCTCATGCCAGCGGAAAAGGCGGGCCAATAAGTCCTCCCGGCCCGCCGGGTCCAACCCGGCGGTGGGTTCGTCCAGCACCAGCACGTCCGGCTCCATGGCCAGCACGCCGGCGATGGCCGCACGGCGCTTCTGCCCGCCGGACAGTTCCAGGGGGGAGCGGTCGAATACGCCCGCGTCCAGGCCCACGAAAGCCGCGGCCTCCCGGACCCGGCGGTCGATCTCCGGCTCGTCCAGCTTCAAATTTTTCGGCCCGTAGGCGATGTCCGCGAAGACCGTCTCCTCGAAAAGCTGGTACTCCGGGTATTGGAACACCACGCCCACCCGGAACCTTGCGGCCCGGATGGAGGCTTTGGAGGCGAATATGTCCTGCCCGTCCAGCAGCACCGTGCCGCCGGATGGCTTCAAAAGGGCGTTCAGGTGGCTTATCAGGGTGGACTTGCCGCTGCCTGTGTGGCCGATGAGGGCCACGGTCTGGCCGGCGTCGATGGTCAGGGATATGCCGTCGATGGCGGTTTTTTCAAAGGGGGTACCCTGGCTGTAAATATGAGTCAGGCCCCGCAGCTCGATCAGGCTCATGACAGCGCCTCCATGATAGCGGCGGCGCACGCCTCGTCCGTCAGAGCGGTTGTGGGAAGTCTCATCCCGGCGGCGTTCAGGCGGGTGATAAGCGCCGTCGTCTCCGGCACCGTCAGGCGCAGGGCTTCCAGCGCCGCCGTCTGGGAGAAAATTTCTCCCGGCGCGCCGTCCAGGGCGATACGGCCCTTGTCCAGCACAAGCACCCGGTCCGCCCGGATGGCCTCGTCCATGTGGTGGGTGATGAGCACCACGGTGATGCCCCGCTCACGACAAAGGGATTCAGCCGCGGCCAGCACCTCCCGCCGGCCTCTTGGGTCCAGCATGGCCGTGGGCTCGTCCAGCACCAGGACTTCCGGGTCCATGGCCAGCACGCCGGCGATGGCCACCCGCTGCTTCTGCCCGCCGGAGAGCAAATGCGGCGCGTGCATGCGAAACTCGTACATGCCTACCTGCCGCAGGGCGGCGTCCACCCGGCGGCGTATCTCATGGGGCTCCACGCCCAGATTCTCCGGCGCGAAAGCCACGTCGTCCTCTACCACGTTGGCGACGATCTGGTTGTCCGGGTTCTGAAAGACCATGCCCACCCGGCGGCGTATGGCAAGCAAATTGCCCTCGTCCGTGGTGTCCATCCCGTCCACATAGACCTTGCCCGCCGAGGGGGTCAGGATGGCGTTTAAGTGCTTGGCCAGGGTGGACTTGCCGCTGCCGTTGGAGCCAAGCACCGCCGTGAACGTGCCGGGAAGGATGTCCAGCGTCAGGCCGTCCAGCGCCGGTTTGTCCGAGCCGGGATAGGTGTAGGATATGTTGTTGATACGGATGATCGGGTCCATATGTACTGCCTTATTGAAAAATAAAATACCGTACCTTTTGGAAGGCCCCCTTGTGAAAGGGGGCTGTCATGCGTCAGCATGACTGGGGGATTGTCGTAAGTCTAACAGCAATCCCCCCGGCCCTGCGGGCCACCCCCCTTTGACAAGGGGGGCTTTATCGCTCCCACCGGCAACTCGCACCGCAGGGGAGCACTAATCCAGACGCGGTGACGGGCAGTCCCAGCTCCTGGGCGTCGCTGCGGCCGCCGAATTTTTTCGTGAACAGGCTCTCGGCGATATAGGTGAGCACCGACGGGGAAAGGCCCGTGGTGTAGGAGTTTATCAGCACGAAAAGCGGCTGGTCCGAAAGCAGCGGGACCACGGATGACACGAACGGCCACAGATCGTCCTCCAGCCGCCAGACCTCGCCCCCCGGCCCCCGGCCATAGGACGGCGGGTCCATGATGATGGCGTCGTAGCGTCGGCCCCGGCGTATCTCACGCTGGCAGAACTTGGCGCAGTCGTCTACGATCCACCGCACCGGCCGGTCCGAAACGCCGGAGCACGCGGCGTTTTCCTTGGCCCAGGCCACCATGCCTTTGGCCGCGTCCACATGGCACACCTCCGCTCCCGCGGCAAGACACGCCACCGTGGCCGCGCCGGTGTACGCGAACAGGTTCAGCACCCGAACGGGACGGTGGGCAGCGCGTATCTTCTCCATCGCCCAATCCCAATTGGCCGCCTGTTCAGGGAACAGCCCCGTGTGCTTGAAGCTCATGGGCTTGACCTGGAACGTCAGGTCCCCGTAGCGTATCTTCCAGCTTGGGGGCAGGGCGTTTTTCTCCCAGGCGCCGCCGCCGGTGCTGGACCGGCGGTAAACCGCGTCGGGCCGGGTCCAGCGTTTGTCGGTCCGGGCCGTGGCCCATATGGCCTGGGGGTCCGGCCGCAGCAGGATATGACCGCCCCAGCGCTCCAGCTTTTCCCCGCCGGAGGCGTCCAGCAGCTCATAGTCCCGCCACTTGTCCGACACCCACATAAAGCCCAAAGTCCTCCAGGTTACAAATTGGAAACATTATAGCACTTTTTTGTTACAGGGTCAATCGCAGAACGCACCATTTTTGCGTTTTCACCGCCGGCCGGACCGCCGCATATCCTGCCATAGACGGACCGGGCGCGGTCCCCGGTCGCTGGAGGGGATATTTTGCGTTTTTTCGATCAGCTTTTATTGATCCTGGGCCTTTCCATGGACGGCTTCGCCGCGTCGGTGTGCATGGGGATGACGGTGGACCGGCGGCGGATATGGCCCATCGTGGGCATCATGAGCGGGTTTCACGTGGGGATGCTCCTGACCGGGTATCTGGTGGGCGCGGCCCTGCCGGACAGTCTGGCGGCGGCATATCCCTGGGCGGCGGCGGTGCTGCTGGCCGGGGTGGGCGTGGGCATGCTCCGGGAGGCGTGGCGGCCCGAGGATGAGCCCTGCGCCCGCCAGGGCAATACGGTGAAGAATATCGCGGCGCTGAGTCTGGCCACCAGCATCGACGCCATGACCGTGGGCGTGACGTTCGCGGTGATGGAGGTCCCGGCCCTGCGGGCGGGTGGTCTGGTGGCGGTGGTGATGGGGTCGCTGTCCACCTTCGGGGCGGGCTTTGGCAGCCGGGTGGGCCAGAACCGCCGCCGTGCGGCCCGCACCGCCGGGGGCGTGATACTGTGTCTGCTGGGGCTGAAGCTGCTGTTGAATGCGGTGGGGGTGATATAGGGAGGTGTCTCCGGCTAAGCCGGGGACACCTTCTTGCACAGGGGGGTGGGGCGTGGTACAATAACAGTATCAATCTAATTATAAAGGAGCGGTTTTTATGATGAAAGATCTGGGGGTCAAGCCCTATCTCTATCCCATGCCTACGTATATGATCGGCACGTACAACGACGACGGCTCTGTGGACGCGATGATGATGGCCTGGGGCGGCATCTGCGCGGAGGACATGGTGGCCCTGAACTTGGAGGCCAGCCACAAGACCGTGGCAAATCTCCGGGCCAGGGGGGCGTTTACCCTGTCCGTGCCCGGGGCGGATACCATGGCGGCGTCCGATTACATGGGCATCGCCTCCGCCAACGACACCCCCGACAAGTTTGAGCGTACCGGCCTGCACGCGGTCAAGAGCAGCCGTGTGGACGCGCCTGTCATTCAGGAGTATCCCCTGACGCTGGAGTGCACGGTGGAGCGGTTCGAGGACGAGCCCTACGGCCTGCGGGTGCTGGGCCGGATACAGAACGTGCTGGCGGACGAGCGGGTCCTGGACGAGCTGGGCCGGGTGGACGCGGGCAAGCTGAACGCCTTCGCCTTCGACCAGATGCGAAACGGCTATTACGCCGTCACGGAAAAGATCGGTCAGGCCTGGAACGCCGGGGCCGGACTTATCAAGAAGTAAACAAAACTATACACGCCGAAAGGAGACGCGCTATGAAGCGTTCGGAGATCAACAAGGCCCTGAAGGAACTGGAGGCCATGTGCGAGAAGTATAAGTGCTATCTGCCCCCCTTCTGCCACTTTACCCCCGACGAGTGGCAGTCCATCGGCCACGAGTACGACGAGGTCCGGGACTGCATGCTGGGCTGGGACATCACCGACTACGGCCTGGGGGATTTCGACAAGGTGGGCTTTTCCCTGATAACCATCAGAAACGGCAACCGGTCGATGCCGGACAAGTACCCCAAGGTGTACGCGGAAAAGCTCTTGTACATGAAGGAGGGCCAGTACTCCCCCAACCACTTCCACTGGTACAAGACCGAGGACATCATCAATCGGGGCGGCGGCAATGTGCTCATTCGGGTCTACAACTCCCTGCCGGACGAGAGCATCGACTATGAGTCCGACGTGACCGTGCACACCGATGGCCGGACCTACACCGTCCCCGCCGGGACCCAGATCAGGCTCACCCCCGGCGAGAGCATCCATATCCAGCAGTACATGTACCACGACTTCAACGTGGAACCGGGTACCGGTCCGGTGCTGCTGGGCGAGGTCAGCCAGTGCAACGACGACAACACCGATAACCGGTTCAACCCGCCTGTGGGCCGCTTCCCGGCCATCGAGGAGGACGAGCCGCCATACCGGCTGCTGTGCAACGAGTACCCGCCCGCTAAGTGATGTACCGGCTGCTGATAGCCAACGGCGACAGCGGGACAAGGGCCGCGCTGCGCGGGCTGCTGCCCTGGCGGGAATACGGCTTTGAGACCGTGGCCGAGGCGGACAGCTACGCCGCCGCCGTGGACCGGGCGCTGGACCTAAGGCCAAACGCGGTGTTGGTGGCGCTGCGGCTGGGCCAGCGGTCCGGGCTGGAGCTCATTGAAAGGCTGGCGGATGCGGGCCTTGGGACCGCGTTCTGCGTCCTGGCGGACAGCGCTGCGCCGGAAGATATACTCCGGGCGCTGCGGGCCGGGGCGCGGGACTATCTCGTCACGCCGCCGGACGCCGGGGAGGTGCGGGCCTTTTTGGAGCGGGCGCTGCCAGGGTGCACGGTTGGCGGGCCGGACAGTGCGCCGGGGGCGGATGAGATACTGCGGACAGACCCGGCAAGGCTCTCGCCCCTGGTCAACAAGATACTGCTGCTGGCCCAGGGCGGCATGGACGCCGGCCCCGTCACCCTGGCGGCCATCGCACGGGACATGCACATGAACGGCAAGTATCTGGGCCGGGTATTCCTGCGGGAAACGGGCATGCGCTTTTCCGATTACGTGACCGCGTGCCGCATGGAGCGGGCCAGACGGCTCATCGTTGGCACGTCGGAGAAGATATCCGTTATCGCCCGGACGGTGGGGTACAGCCAGCCCAACCGGTTTTACGTCCATTTCAAGAGCTATTTCGGCGTCTCCCCCGGCCAGCTTCGGGCCTTTGCCCCGGCGGCGGCGGAGGGTGACGGCGGCGGGGAGGAAAGGGCCCGTGAAGTCGCTTTTTAACTTTGACAACCCGTTCATCCAGCTTCTGTGCCGGGTGGGCGACATGATGATCGTGAACGTGCTGTTCTGGGTGTGCTGTCTGCCGGTGGTGACGGCGGGCGCGTCCCTGTGCGGCCTGGTGAAGGTCATCCAGGCCATCACCCTGGGGGATGAGCCGGAGGTCATCAAGACCTTTTTCCGGGCATTTCGGGAGAATTTTCGCCAGGGCACGGTGGCGTGGCTGGCGCTGCTTTTTATCGCCGCATGCCTGGCGGGGGATCTCATGCTGGCCAAGCTATATTTGACCGGCGGGGCGCTGACGGCGGCGCGGGTGCTGGTGGCGGTCATCGCCCTGGCGGTGCTGGCGGCGGCGTGCTATCTGTTCCCGCTGATGGCCCGGTATGAAAACACATTGAAGGAACACTGCCGCAATGCGCTGCTCTTAGCCGTGGGGAAGCTGCCCAGGACGGTGGCGCTGGCGGCGCTGAACGCCGCGCCCTTTGCGCTGGCATGGGCCGCGCCGGTGACGTTTTTGAAGAGTTTGGCCGTGTGGCTGATCGTGGGCTTCGCGGGGCTTTCGTATCTCGGCTGTATGCTGCTGCGGCCGGTGCTGGCCCAGTTGGAGGGCCGCAAACCGGAGGCGGAAAAAGACGGAGGGCGCGACAGGTGAGGACATTGATACACGGCGGGCGGGTCATTGACCCGTCGGAGCGGATAGACAGCCGCCTTGACATACTCATAGAAAACGGCAAGGTCGCGGCGGTAGAGCCGGAGCTTTTGGACGCGGACGAGCGCGTAGACGCGTCGGGCAAGGTCGTCTGCCCCGGCTTTGTGGACTGCCACGTACACGAGGACCCGGTGGCGGATGGTCATCTTTACGCCGACCCGGGGAGGGCGGTGCTGGCCTGTATGCTGCGCATGGGCGTGACCACGGTGGTGGCCGGCAACTGCGGCGCCAACGTGTGCGACCCGGTGGATTATCTGGACACGGTGGACCGGGACGGGGCCTTCGCCAATGTGGCGATGCTGGCCGGACACGAGTATTTCCGGGTGCTGGCCGGGGCGACGGACGGGTACGGTCCTGCCTCCGACGAACAGATCAGGACTATGACCGCCGCCATCCGGCGGGCCCTGGACCGGGGCTGCGCGGGCCTTTCCTACGGCATACGCTACACCCCCGGCGTGGACGGGCGGGAGCTGCGTGGGACTATGGCGGCGCTGGCCGGCACGGGAAAGCCGGCGGCCTGTCACCTGCGGGACGACGCGGCGGCGGTGTTCGGCGCGCTGGCGGAGTTTTTGGACGCGGCGCGGGCTTTAAATATACCGGCCCAGGTGTCCCACATCGGCAGTATGGCCGGGTTCGGCCAGATGGAGCGGTTTCTGGCCCTGACGGATTCTTACCGGGCCGGGGGAATGGACGTGATGTGCGACTGCTACCCATACAGCGCCTTCTCCACGGGCCTGGGCTCCGCGACGTATGACGACGGGTGGCTGGACCGGTACGGCTGCGATTACGGTGTGCTGGAACTGTGCGAGGGGCCGTACAAGGGCCAACGCTGCACGGAGGCCATATTCCGGGACCAGCGCTCGGCGTTTCCAAGCTGTCGGACGGTCTGCCACGTGATGCGGCCCGGCGAGGTGGAAAAGGCCCTGGGCCATCCAGGGGTGCTGCTGGCCAGCGACGCCACATTGCACCTGGGCCAGGGCCATCCAAGGGCGGCGGGGACGTTCCCCAGGCTGCTGGCGGAATATGTGCGCCCCGGCAAAATGAGCCTGTATGATGCCATCGAGAAGATGACGACCCTGCCTGCCCGACGGTTTCATTTGACGGGCAAGGGCTCATTGCGGGTGGGCGCGGACGCGGACGTGGTGGTGTTCGACCCGGAGCGGGTGCGGGACAGGGCCACGTTTGCAGAACCCATACGGCCGCCGGAGGGTATCGACCTGGTGCTGATAGGCGGCCAAAAGGCCGCGGAAAATGGCCGGATATTGAACGGTACCCTGGGTCGGGCCGTCAGAGTATAAGAAAAAGCCAAGGCAAAACGCCTTGGCTTTCTTGTTGCGGTTTGGTTCAATCCGACAGCACGAAGTGGGAGAAGCGCAGCATCTCGAACCAGTCGTCGGAAGCGAAGCACACGTTCTTCCCGTCCTCCAGCCGTGCGCCGGGGTAGAAGCTCTTGGAGTAAGCCTTCTGGTGCTCCCGGAAGCGGACGGCCATGTCGAAATGGTCCGGCATGGGCACGGCGCAGTTTTTCGCGTTCTTCACGGCCTTTTCCGCCGCCTCGCGTATCTGGCGGACAGCCACGGCCGGGTGGATGGAGATGACCGCGCCGCCGATGCCCTCGTTCACGGGCACGGTGGTGATGCCGGGTATCAGCTCTTTGGCGAAATCGCACAGGGCCTTGTCCCCGGACAGGAACGTGACGGGTACGCCGTAGTACCCGGCGGTGTAGGCGTTCATCATGAACTCGCTCATACGCACGCCGTTCAGGGTGACCAGCTCGTTTTGCAGGTTCATGGTGTGGCTCAGGGGGTTGCCGCCGCAGGACACCCAGGCGTGGTAGCCGGTGAACAGCACCGCGTCAAAGCCCCGGTCTACGCCGCTCATCATGCTTAAGGGGTCGCCGGTCCAGCCCCGCATGATCTTTATGCTCTCGGGCAGGGCCGACGGGTCCAGGTTCCGGGCGGAGTCGTGGGCGTCCTTGACGAACACGCCCTCCGCCCCCGCGGCGATGGCGCCCTCGCAGGCCGCCGCCACTTCCTTCGTCATCTGCTTTTGAAAAGGGGTGTAGTCCATGGGGGTGGAGCGCTCCGTCTCCGCCCAGCTGGTGATGCCGCAGGTGCCCTCGATGTCGGCGCTGATGAATACGCGCATGATATGATCCTTCTTTCTTCAAAAAATGCTGCCCACGCGGGCGATCTGTTCCGCCAGGTCCGCACGGTAACCGGCGTGGTCCGGATCCAGGCTGTTGACGACCACGCCGTCGCTGCCGTTTTTGGCGGTGGAGTGGATATAAAGGCCGTCGCCCAGGTACAGGGCCACGTGGCCGGGGAAGAACATCAGGTCGCCGGTCTGCATATTTTCCCGGCGTATCTCATGGACGGGATAGCCCTCTCGGATGGACGCGTCCCGCCAGATGGTGACGCCGCAGAGCCGGTAGGCCATAAAGGTAAGACCCGAGCAGTCGATGCCCAGCGGCGTCTTGCCGCCCCAGAGGTAGTGGGCGTCTTTGTACAGCAGCGCCATAGCCGCCAGGTGTTGCCGCAGGGCGCTTTCACGCTCCGGTTTTTGTACGTCGAAGAGAAAGCCCGCTTTGGTGTACCCCTCCCGGCCGTCGGGCAGGGATACCCGCTGCCAGCCGTCGGCGTTGGGCTGGCCGTGGACGGCGATAGACGCGCCACGGACCAGGCGGGCCACCTGCCAGCCCTGGACCCTTGGCTCCGAGCGGACCGAGCAGATACCACGCAGGACGGTCCTGCGCTCCAGGGCCATCCAGCGGTCGGCGTTGCCGTCCCCCACGGTGAGCGCGCCGGCGGGGGCATAGCCGGTGTATCCGTAATCGGTCCGGACCTGGTACCAGCCGGGGGCCGGTTCGTCCAGCAGCTCTAAACGCCAGCCCAGCAGGGCCTCGTCCGCCAGCTCGCACTGGGCGCTGGGCCGCAGGTACAGGGGGCAGAGTTCCGATGAAACGACGGCGTACATAGCGCGCCTCCTTATAAGTCTTTGTAGGTATCGAATATGGCCTTGCCAAGCCGGCCGATGAATTTCTTCTGGCGCTGGGCCGGGTCCCCGTCCGGGCTTGGGCCATCCCAGGTGAATATGCCCACGTAGAGCGGTCCCATGGGGGCCAGAAAGATGCCGCAGTCGTGACACACCCCGTCCAGCCCGCCTGTCTTGTGGGCAAATGTGACCCGGTCGGGCACATAACGCAAAAGGCAGTCCATGGACCGCTGGCGGGCCAATATATCCAAGGCCGTGCGGCAAAGGGCAGGGGTCAAAATGCGCTCTTGGTGCAACAGCCAGAAAAGCCGCCGCTGGTCCAGGGCCGTGGTCACGTTGTCACGTCCGGCCTGCGCGGCCTGGAAGTCCAGCATCTTCCGCCGGCAGAGGGTGTTTTCAAGGCCCAGGGAGGCGCAATAGGCCGTGACCGTATCCGGGCCTACGGCGTCCAGCAGCACGTTGGTGGCGGTATTGTCGCTGACGGCGATCATCCAGTAGAGAAGCTCCTCCACCGTGTAAGCGCTTACGCCCCGGTCGAACACCCATGTGTCCGGCAAAATGGCCGCCTCCGGCACGGCAAGCAGTTGGTCCAGGCCCAGCTTTCCGAGCCGGGCCAGCTCCAGGGCCGTGGCAAGAATGGGCGTCTTGATGGTGGAGGCCGAGGGCACGGGAACGTCCCCCAGACGCGCATGCAGAGGCGGGCCGTCCAGGCTGTCGGCTATCACATAGGCGCATTGGCCGGGGAATGCCTCGGCCTCAGCGGCGAGATACCGGTCCAGGTCACTTGTGGTCATACCCGCGTCTCCTTCACAGCAGTATTTTCCGGTATGCGTCCAGCTCCCGCCGGCTGCCCCGGACGAAGTGGCCCGGTTCCAGCTCCTCCCACAGGGGCGGGTCGGCCGGGGTATACCCGTGCTGGTCAGGGTCGTAGACGATGAGCTTTTTGTTCCGCTCCCGCACCGGGTCCGGCATGGGGATGGCCGAGAGCAGGGCTTTTGTGTAGGGGTGCAGGGGGTGGGCGAAAAGCTGCTCGCTGCCGGCAAGCTCCATAAGCTTGCCCCGGTAGATGACGCCGATGCGGTCGGAGATGAACCGGACCACAGAAAGATCGTGGGCGATGAACAGATAGGCCAGACCACGCTCCTTTTGCAGCCGGCTCATGAGGTTCAGCACCTGCGCCCGGATGGACACGTCCAGGGCGGAGATGGGCTCGTCGGCCACGATGAACTGAGGCTCCATGATCAGGGCCCTTGCGATGCCGATGCGCTGGCGCTGGCCGCCGGAGAACTCGTGGGGGAAGCGGCTGGCAAATTCAGGAAGCAGCCCCACGTCCCGCAGGGCCTGGGCCACCCGCTCCTTGCGCTCCGTCTCGGGCATGTGCCTGTGGATGGAGTAAAGTCCCTCGGAGACGATGTAGTCCACCTTGGCCCGCTCGTTCAGGGAGGCCATGGGGTCCTGGAAGACCATCTGGATATTGCGGATGACCCGTTTGTCCGTGGCGCGGCTGACCTTGCCGGAGATAATTTCACCGGCGTATTTTATCACGCCGCCGGACACCGGGTTGACCCGGATGATGGCCCGGCCGATGGTGGTTTTGCCCGAGCCGGACTCGCCCACCAGGCCGAAGGTCTCGCCCTTGTACACGTCGAAGGACACCCCGTCCACCGCCTTGAAGGGGTGGCGGCGGGAGCCGAAGGTGACGGACAGGTCTTGGACCTCCAAAAGCTTTTCCCGCGTCTCAGACATAGCCTACGCCTCCCCTCTCCCGCAGCTTGCGCACGTGCTCCGGCGGCTCCACCTTTGGCGCACGGGGGTCCAAAAGCCAGGTGCGGGCTTTGTGGGTGGGGCTTACGTCGAAATAGGGCGGGCGCTGCACGAAGTCTATCTTCAGCGCCTTGGGATTCCGGGGCGCGAAGGCGTCGCCCTTCACCTCGTAGAAGAGATTGGGGGGCGTGCCCTGGATGGAATACAGGTCCTCCCCCTTTACGCCCAGCTGGGGCAGGCTGCTCAGCAGCGCCCAGGTGTAGGGGTGGCGGGGGTCGTAAAATACCTCGTCGCAGGAGCCGACCTCCACGATGTCCCCCGCGTACATGACGGCGATGCGGTCCGCCACGTTGGCAACCACGCCCAGGTCGTGGGTGATGTATATGGTGGTCAGGTCCAGCTTCTTTTGCAGCGTGCGTATAAGGTCCAGTATCTGGGCCTGGATGGTCACGTCCAGGGCGGTGGTGGGCTCGTCGCAGATGAGTATTTTGGGCCGGCATGCCATGGCGATGGCAATGACCACCCGCTGGCGCATGCCGCCGGAGAACTCGTGGGGGTACTGCTTATACCGGGCCTGGGGGTCCGGGATGCCCACGTCCGCCAAAGCCTGGACCGCGGCGGCTTTCGCCTCCGGGCCACGCAGGCCCTGGTGCAGGGTGACCGCCTCCAATATCTGGGCCCCAACGGTCTTCAGGGGGTTCAGGCTGGTCATGGGGTCCTGCATGACCATGGCGATCTCCCGGCCCCGGACCGTGAGCCATTCTTTTTCGGTTTTAAAGGCCGCCAGGTCCTTGCCGTCATACCAGATATGGCCGCCGGCGATAGACCCGTTGGCGTCCAGCAGGCCCATGGCGGACTTGGTGAGCACGCTCTTGCCGGAGCCGGACTCGCCCACGATGGCCAGGGATTCGCCCTTGTACACGTCCAGGCTTATCCCCCGGATGGCGTTGAGCACCTGCCCCCGGAGGGTAAAGCGGATGTCCAGGTCCTCAAAGGAGAGGATAACGTTGTCCTGCATGTTCCCGCCCTCCTTTCAGTTGACGTGGTTTTTGGGGTCGGCGGCGTCGGCAAAGGAGTTGCCGATGATGTAAAACGAGATGGTGATCACCGCCAGCACCGCCACGGGGAAGATGAGCTGATACCGGAGCACGGCCATCTGCATCAGCGACCGGCCGGTCTGGATGAGGTTGCCCAGCGACGGGATGGATACGGGAAGGCCGATGCCGATGTAGGTCACGAATACCTCGCTGCCGATGGCGCCGGGAATGGCCAGGGCCATGCGCATGGTGATGACGCTGACCAGATAGGGCAATAAATTCCGGAAGATGACCCGCCGGGTGGGCACGCCCAGACACCGGGAGGCCAGGTTATAGTCCCTATCCCGGATGATGATGATCTGGTTGCGGATGAACCGGGCCATCCCCAGCCAGCCCGTCAGGGACAGGGCGAAAATTATCGTGGAAACCCCGGGATGCATGATGTAGGAGATGAGGATGAGCAGCAGGGTCTGGGGTATATTGTCCAGCACATTGTATAGTTCCGTAAAGAAGAAGTCCAGCTTGCGCACATAGCCCCACAGCACACCGGCCAGTATGCCCAGCACCGCCTCCGCCACGGCCACGGAAAAGCCGATGAACAGGCTGGTGCGGGTGCCGGCCCATATGCGGGACCACAGGTCCTGGCCGATGGAGTTGGTGCCGAACCAGTACTCGCCGTTGGGGGGCACGTTATTCAGCGGCAGGCCCCACTCACCGTAATGGACCTCCAACGGGTCCTTCTGCCCCGGCAGCAGGGGCTGGATGAAGGTGAACAGCAGCGTCGCCGCCATGAGACACAGGAAGAACACCGCGGTCTTGTTGCGGAAAAAGGCCCGCACCGTGGCCCGCCAGTAGGAGTAGTTGGAGTACCCGCCCCGCTCGGCCGCCTCGGGGTGAAATTCCGCGAAGGAAAAGGCCAGGGCCTCGTCGGCCAAAACGGCGCTCTCGTCCAGGTCCCGGGCAAGCTTTTCGTTCAGCCTGTCGCCCAGCATGTCGGCGCTTTTTTTGAAGAAGCTCATCGGGACCCCTCCTTCTTGGCGAGGCTGATACGCGGGTCCACGATGGCCATCATGATGTCGCCGAACAGCAGTCCCAGGATGGACACCACGGCGTATATCAGCACCAATGCCTGGACAAGGGTGTTGTCCTGGCGCTTGATGGCGGTGACAAGAAGCCCGCCCATGCCGGGGATGGAATAAAGGCTCTCCACATACAGCGAGCCCATAAGGGTGCTCAGGATGGAGCCGGGGATGTACTGGACCAGGGGCACCATGGCGTTGCGGAAGATATGCCGGCGGGAGATGGCCCCGCTGGGCACGCCCTTGGCCCGGGCTAAGAGCACGTAGTCTTTGTTGGCCTCGTCCACCATGTACCGGCGCAGCCACATGGCGTAATAGGCCGTGTTGCCGATGGACAGGGATAATATGGGCAGCAGGTAGCTGATGGGCCGGGCCTCGTCAAAGAGCATGGGGATACCGGCGTATTGCGAGCCCACGAACTGGATGACGATGTGGTACACCGCTGCGGGCACCGCCTGGACCACCACGATCAGCACCGTGCCCAGCCTGTCGCCTATCTTGAACCGGGTGCGGGTGCTGTAGGCCATCCATATGCCCAGGGCCAGCCCCATCACCAGCGACAGGGCGAAGGAGATGAGCCCGAACTTCACGGAAATAGGTATCTTCTCGGCGATGATGGTGTTGATGGACACCCCCCGGCGGTAGATGTTGGAGGTGCCCAGGTCGCCGTGGAGAAGCTGGTTATAAAACCGGCCCAGCTGCTTGGGCAGCGGGTCATTGAGCCCCAGGGAGTTGAGCTTCACCTGGATCTCGGTGGAGGAGACCTTGTCGAAATTGTCGAAGTATCCCTCGATGGGCATCAGCCGCAGAAGGGAAAACAGGATCGTGATGATGATGAACAGCGTCACAGACGCCCGCAGGACCCGCTTCAGGATATATTTTGCCAAAAGGGCTCCCCCTTTCTAGGAAATGCTGGATAATCACAGTCCCCCTGCCGCCGAAACGGCAGGGGGCCAGGTATCAGGCAGTTGCTCAGTTGGTGTGGGCAGCCCATTCCTCATAGGCCGCGTTGTACTCGTCGATGCTCATGGACTTCTCCATCAGGTGCTGGTCCTTGTACCGGTAGGTCACGGTGTCCACCATGGCGTACTGGCCCTCGAACACGTTCAGCTTGCTCATGGAGTAGCTTATCTCGTTGGTGTGCAGAGGCACCACGAAGGCGTGGTCCAGCAGGAAGGCCTCGGCCTTGGCAAAGGCGGCGTACCGGGCGTCCACGTCGGTGGTGATGGCCTTGGCCGCGTCCACCAGCGCGCAGTACTCGTCATACAGGGCCACGGTCTCGGGGGCCGTGCTGGTGTAGATGAAGCTGTAGGAGGAATCGGGCACGAAGGGGTCGGTCCAGGTCTCCGGGTCGGCGTAGTCGGCGCCCCAGTTGCAGTTCATGAAGGCGTAGTTGCCGGAGCGGCGCACGGCGGCCAGGAAGCCGTCGGAGGGGCCGGCCTCCACGATGATGTCGATGTAATCCGTGCCCAGCACGTTCTCGATCTGCTGCTCCACCACCTGGCACTCGTTGGCCATGTTGGAGGAAGAGGGGTTGTAGCACATCAGGACCTTCACGGGGAAGGTGGCGCCGGCGGCGGTCAGCTCCTCCACGGCCTTGTCCTTGTACTCCACGGCCAGGTCGGGATCGAAGTAATCGAAGCCCTCGGCGGTGTAGGCGTCCAGACCCTCATAGGAGGTGTAGTCCTTGCCCTCATACATGGCGAAGTTGCTGGGGTTGATAGTGTTGCTGAGGGTGGCGGTGGGGTTCAGAGGATCGTGGGCGGCCAGCGCGGGGATGCGCTGGAAGGCGTGCACGATGGACTGACGGAAATTCTCGTTGTTCACCGCGATGGTCCAGTTCTCCGGCTCATATTCCTCGTCGAAGTTGGCGTCGAAATTAAAGAGGTACCAGTAGGAATAAGAGGTGCCGGGCCGGGAGGAATGGATCTGGTCGGCGGTCTCGGGGTCGGCCATCATGGCGGTGAGCAGGTCGGAGGACACGGTGGCCGCGTCCAGCTCCCCGTTCATGTACATAGTCGCGGCAATGGAGGACGCCTCGGCGTTGTAGGTCTCCCGGACCTCGTCGATGTATACGCACTCCGGCTCCCAATAGGCGGCGTTCTTGGTCAGCACGTGCTCCTGCTGGGGCTTGAAGGAGCTGAGGATGTAGGCGCCGTTATAGAGCAGGTACTCGTTGCTGGTGCCGAACTGGTCGCCGCATTCGGTGAGGAAGGGCTCATACACGGGCATGAACGCGCCGTGGCTCAGCAGGGAGACGAAATAGGCCTTGGAGCCGGTCAGGGTGAATTCCAGGGTGTAGTCGTCCAGGGCCTTCACGCCGATGTCGTCCAAAGAAGCCTCGGGGGCCTCCACCAGGACCTCTTCCTCGCCGTCCTCGTTGACGATGACCTTGGCGGGGTTGCCCTCTTCATCGGTGCCGTCCTTGGCGTTGGGCAGGGCCAGCTGATAGGCGGTGTAGTCATAGTAGGCGCTGGCGCCGGCGATGTTGTCCCGCAGGACGCTGTAGCAGCTGGAATCGTTGGCGGCGTCGCAGATGTAGTGGGCGGCGGCCACCCAGTCGTTGGCGGTCACGTCGGCCACTTCGTTGCCGTCCATGTCCACCCACTTGACGCCCTGGCGCAGCTGGAAGGTCCAGACGCTGGCGTCCTCGTTGGGCTCCCAGCTCTCGGCTAGCGCGGGCTCCACGTTGCCGTAGCAGTCATACTCCACCAGGCAGTCGATCAGGTTGAAGGTGAGGGAAGTGGTGACGGCCTGGGTGGTTTCCAGGTAGTTGAGGGTGTCTACCTCGCTGGAATACAGGGTGCGGTAGACGGCGCTCTCCCCGTCGGCGTAGGCGGCGCAGCCCAGAGACAGGACCATCGCCAGGCACAGCAGCAGGCTGAGCATACGGTTGCAGATCTTCATGTTGATGCTTCCTTTCATGCTTGATTATACATACCGCCAGAAGACGGGATGTTTCAGTTCCACAGGTCCGGGACCTGGACGCCAACCCCCGGGTCATCGGTCATGGTGACGATAGGGCCGTCAAAATTTGGCCCGCCGGGGAAGGGTTCGCACGCACACAGGGACGGTCCGTCCAGGTCGGCCATGGTGATGACGCCTTTGGCGGCGGCCAGGTGGGCCGCAGCGGCCACGGAGAGCTGGCTTTCCAGCATGCAGCCGATCATGCACGGGGCGTTGAAAGTCTCCGCGATGGCGCAGAGCTTTAAAGCCGGCCATATGCCGCCGGTCTTCATGAGCTTGATGTTCACATAGTCCGCCGCCCGCTCCCGGAGCACCCGGACCGCGTCGGCGGGGGAAAATACGCTCTCGTCCGCCAGAATGGGGGTATGTACGTGAGCCGTGACGTATCGCATGCCGTCAAAGTCCCCGGCGGCCACGGGCTGTTCCACCAGCTCCGGGCCGACGCCCGCCTCTTCCAGGGCGGTGATGATGCGCACAGCCTCCCGGGGCGTCCAGCCCTGGTTGGCGTCCACCCGCAGGGCCACGTCCGGCCCAACGGCCGCCCGGATGGCGGCCAGACGCTCCACGTCGGCGGCGCTGTCCTTGCCCACCTTGACCTTCAGGATATGAAAGCCACGGGCCACGGCTTCCAGGCTGTCCCGCACCATCTCGTCCACGCCGTTGACGGAGATGGTCAGATCCGTTTCAAAGCTTTTTCTGGCCCCGCCCAGCAGCCGCCACAGCGGCGCGTTCAGCGTCTTGCCCCACAGGTCCAGCAGGGCCATGTCCACCGCCGCCTTGGCGGAGGTGTTGTGCACCATGCAGCGCTGAAGCTTCTCCATCACCCCGTCCAGGTCCATCAGGTCCAGACCCACGATGGCCGGGGCGATATAGTCCCGGATGGCGCAGGTGATGGAGCCGGTGGTCTCCCCGGTGATGACAGCGGTGGCCGGGGCCTCGCCGCAGCCCTCCAGGCCGTTTTCCCCAATGACCCGCACGGCCACGTCGTCCACCCGCTCCACCGTGCGCAGAGCGGTCTTGAAGGGATGGGCCAGGGGCAGGGATATACGCCCAACCTGGATATGCCGGATACGCATGCCGACCGCCTCCATAAAAACCTATTGCATGACACACAAAATCATATTTTACAATATACAGCATATCAAAGCCCTGGAAAATGGCGTCGATTGCTTTTTATATTGCAAATCGTGCCGTTGTGGCTCCTTTGCCCGGTTGCGCCGGCGGCGTAGTGCGGGTATAATGGCATTCAACCTGTTGATAAAGGAGCGAGTGGACATGGGACTGCCAGCCGGCTGCGGATTGGAGCTGCACAGCAAATGGGCCAGAGGCCCGCGAAATCTCATCACGGACGTGCCGGGGGTGGCCGTGGGCCACGCCACCATACGGCAGGGCGACATCAACACGGGGGTGACCGCCATTTTGCCCCACGGGGGCGACCTGTTCCACGAAAAGGTGACGGCCGCTTGCAGCGTCATAAACGGCTTCGGCAAGAGCGTGGGCCTGGTGCAGGTGGAGGAGCTGGGGGTCATCGAGTCGCCCATCATGATGACCAACACCCTCAGCGTGGGCGCGGTCCTGGACGCCACGGTGCGGTACATGCTGGAGAAAAACGCCGACATCGGCGTGACCACCGGGACGGTGAACTGCGTGGTGACCGAGTGCAACGACGGCCGCCTGAACGATATCCGGGGCCTGCATGTGACGGAGCAGCACGTCCGTCAGGCGTTGGCGGACTGCGGCCCGGATTTTCAGGAGGGGGCCGTGGGCAGCGGCGCCGGCATGGTCTGCATGGGGCTGAAGGGCGGCATCGGCTCCGCGTCCCGGGTCGTGCCCCTGGACGGGACGGACTACACCGTGGGGGCTATCGTGATGAGCAACTTCGGGCGGGCGGGCGATCTGGTGATAGGCGGCCGCCGCTACGATGTCCGGCAGGCGGAAACATCGAAAGATATGGGTTCTGTCATCATCGTGCTGGCCACGGATATCCCGCTGAACGAGCGGCAGCTGAAGCGGGTGGCAAAGCGCTCGGCCATCGCCCTGGGGCGGGTGGGCTCCTTCTGCGGCAACGGCAGCGGGGACATCGCCATCGCCTTCACCACGGCCAATAACCGGCCCCATACAAGCGCGCAGCCGATACTCACCCAGCGGTTTTTGCTGGACGACGACATCGACTGCGTGTTCGAGGCGGCGGTGGAGGCGGTGGAGGAGGCCATCGTCAGCTCCCTGTACCACGCCGAGACAACTATCGGCGTGCGGGGCAATACCTGTTTGGGCTTTCGGGACTGCCAGTGGGGGTAAAAGCGGACGAAAAATAATGATCAACTGCGGCGGGGTCATACCTCGCCGCAGTCGTAATGTTTGGGGTCTCACGTGTCGTGGCTTTTTCCCTTCTGGCGGCCAATGGTGCCATAGCATACTGCCAGGAAAACCGCGCACAGGCACCATATGACCGGCTCCGTCACGGCCACGCCCAGGTAGCCAAGCGCCGGTACCAGCGCCGCGGCGGAAATGATCTTGCCTGCCAGCTCTATGGTGCTGGAAAGCACCGGCAGGACCTTGTGGCCCATGGCCTGCATGGAGTAGCGCAGCACGAAAAGCGCCCCCAGGGGGAAGAAACAGGCCGTGCTCAGACGCAGGTTCAAAAGGGCGTTTTGGATGATCTCGTCGTTGGACGTGCCCGTGAGCCACACCATGAGCCGCCGGCCCAGCAGCCAGCACACGGCTATGGAAACCAGCGACCAGCCCAGCTCCATCAGCAGCGCCTTCCGGTTGGCCTGGACGATGCGGTCGTATTTCCCCGCGCCGTAGTTCTGGCCCACGAAGGTGCTGTCCGCGTTGGCAAGGGTGCTCATGGGGACCATGAGCAGCTCGTACACCCGGCGGGAGGCGGTGTGGGCGGTGATGACGGCAGAGCCCAGGGCGTTGATGGCCCGCTGCAATATCACAGACCCCAGGGCGAACACCGCCTGCATCATGGCCATGGAAAAGCCCGTGGTGAACATCTCCGTTACGGTGGCCCGCTCCGGCCGCCGGTCAGACCGGCCCGGCAGATATTCCCGGTAGTTTTTCCAGATGTACCCGCCGCACAGTACCGCCGAAACACCCTGGGCCAGCACCGTGGCAAGGGCCGCGCCGCCAACGCCCATGTGCAGCGCCACGATGAACAGCACGTCCAGAGCGATGTTCAATAAGCTGGAGAGGATCAGAAACACCAGGGGCGTGCGGCTGTTGCCCATGGCCCGCAGATAGCCGGAGCAGGCGTTGTAGGCCACGGTGGTGATCATCCCCGCCAGGATGATGACGATGTAGAGCCAGGACTGGTCGAA
>CANQKA010000030.1 GCA_947624395.1 uncultured Oscillospiraceae bacterium | reverse complement strand
CCGCTTTGCGTACCAGCTCCACGAGCTGTTTTGTCTTGCCGGTCCCTTTGAGACCCATGATCAATCTTATCAAAAGACCATCACGCTCCCTTCTGTAGTTACCCCCATTTTAACATCTTTCCCGCTGCATGGCAACGGGAAAGACACTAAATTATTCGTAATTTTTTACGCGCCCGGTTTGCCCAGCATGCGGAACATGTTCTTCTTATAGGCCTCCACACCGGGCTGGTTGAAGGGGTTGACCCCCAGCATATACCCGCTGATGCCGCAAGCCATCTCGAAGAAGCACACCAGGTCCGCGAAGCCCTCCTCATTGCGCACCGGCACGCTCACGCCGATGTTGGGCACGCCGCCGGCCACGTGAGCGGCCTTGACCGCCTCCATCGCCACACGGGAGATGTCCCCCAGACCACGGCCGGCCAGGTAATTGAGCCCGTCCGGGTCGCCCATGACAAAGGGCATTTCATAGTCCTGCCTTGGCCTGTCGAAGCTGACCACCGTCTCCATCAGGGTCCTGGGCCCGTCCTGGACGTACTGGCCCATGGAATGCAGGTCCGCGTTATACTCCACGGAAGCGGGATAGATGCCCACGCCGTCCTTGCCCTCGCTCTCGCCGTAAAGCTGCTTCCACCACTCGGCCATGTACCGGAAGGACGGCTCGTAACTGGCCAGTATCTCGATCTTCTTGCCTTTAGCATACAGGGCGTTGCGGGTGGCGGCGTACTGCCACGCCGGGTTGTCCGGATTGCGCCTGTCCAGCTCGTACATCGCCTCCGCCGCCGCGCCCACCATGGCGTGCACGTCGCAGCCCGCCGCCGCCAGGGGCAGCAGACCCACGGCGGACAGCACGCTGAACCGGCCGCCCACGTCGTCGGGCACCACGAAGGACTCATAGCCCTCGCTGTCGGCGATGCCCTTGAGCACGCCCCTGGCCTTATCCGTGGTGGCGTAAATGCGCTTGCGAGCGCCCGCGCCGTATTTCTTCTCCAGCAGGCCCCGGAAAATGCGGAACGCCGCCGCCGGCTCCAATGTCGTGCCGGACTTGGACACCACGTTTACGGAAAAGTCACGGTCGCCCAGCTTTTCCAGCTTGCACATCAGATCGTCCGGGGAAAGGCCCGTACCGGCAAAGATGACCTCCGGGCCGTTTTTGGGCTGGATGAGCTCAACGCCCGCCCGAGCGCCCAAATAGCTGCCGCCAATGCCCACCACCACCAGCACCTCGCTGGTGTCGCGGATACGCTCCGCCGCGGCTGTAATGCGCTTCAGCTCCTCGCCCTGGACCCGCCGGGGCAGCTCCCGCCAGCCGAGGAAATCGTTGCCCTCGCCGGTGCCCTCCGCCAGCGTCCGATGGGCCTGACCGGCCGCGCCGTAATCCGGGCCGGTGCTGTCCAAAAAGCCCAGCGCTCCCGATAGATCGACTTTTACCATTTTGCAGAAAACCCTCCTGCTTCTTGAGTTTGCGGTTATTTTTTCCAATTTTTCCGCTCGCCGCTATTATACTCCATGTTGCGCGCATTTTCAAGCGGCTGATTTTCAAAAAGTGGGGCGTTTCGACCAAAATTTACGTGTTTTTCTATGCAAAATGGGGAAATTACTCCGCTTTCCACCCGACGAGAGCGCCCAAAAGGCGGCCGTAGACCCGCAGGAAAGAAAGCCGCCCCACGTTTTCCGACGCGGCGATCTCCACCTCCGCCAGGACTGTATCGCCGCTCTTGACCGTCATGCGGCCCAGGCTTTGCCCCTGGCTCACCGGCGCGGTCACGCTCCCGGCCAGGTCTATCTCATAGCTCAGGCCGGACAACGCCCCTTTCTCCCCCAGAATATACTCGTCGCCCACGAATATGGGCTGCACGCTGTCGGCCGTGCCCATGGTCACCGGCACCGGCGGCAGGGCCTCTCCCGGCCGCAGCGGGGCCAGCGCGTAATTGGCGAAGCCGTAGTTTAAAAGGGTCCTGGCGTCGTCGAACCGCTCCGCCGATGTCTGCCCGTGCAGCACCACGGCGATGTACTCCACCCCGTCCCGCTCGGCCGTGGCGGAAAGACAGTACATGGCCTTGCTGGTGAACCCGGTCTTCAATCCCGTAGCCCCCTCGTAGCCGGATATGAGCCGGTTTGTATTGGAAAGGCCGAATTCCCCGTTTCGTATGGTGTCCATCCATATGGTGGAATACTCTTTGATCATGTCGTGGCGAATGAGCTCCCGGCTCATGACAGCGATATCGTAGGCGGAGGTATAGTGCTCGTCGTCGTCATAAAGGCCTGTGCAGTTGGTGAAGTGGCTGTCCTGCATGCCAAGCTGGCCGGCCCGCTGGTTCATCCGCTGCACGAACGCCTCCTCGCTGCCCGCGATCTGCTCCGCCAACGCCACGGCGCAGTCGTTGGCGCTGACCACGGACACGCACTTGAGCATTTCCGCGACGCTCATCTGCTCCCCCGGCTCCAGCCATATCTGGCTGCCGCCCATGGCGCAGGCCGTCTCCGAGGCGGTCACAATCGTCTCCGGCGTCAGCACCCCCGACTCGATGGCCTCCACCACCAGCAGCATGGTCATGACCTTTGTCACGCTGGCCGGCGCGCAGTGCTCGTGTGGATTTTTCTCATAGATCACCGTGCCCGTGGACTTTTCCATGAGCACCGCGTAAGGCGCTTTGATGGTGATGGCGTCCTCCGGCAGAGGCTCCATCGCCAAAGCCGGCGTGCCTGACAGCAGCAATACCGCCAGGATCAGCGGCAATATGGTTTTTTTGAAGAACATAAAGACACCCCCATATCACATGGATATGGGGGCATGACCACGATTATGCTCTTTATGCCCGAACACGCGCCATTACAAACACCGTCAACAAACATTTACACAAAAGCCCACGTCAACGCTGTCGAACGCCGTCGAAGCCTGTCACAGCTCCCGGTACATGGCCGGTGCGTCGGCCTTGGACACCGTCTCCGCCACAGACAGGACCTCCACCCGCGTGGTGCGAGCGCCGAATTGGATCTCAATAATATCCCCTGGCTTTACGTCTCTTGACGCCTTGGCGGCCGTGCCGTTGACCTGCACCCGACCGCCGTCGCACGCCTCGTTTGCCACCGTGCGCCGCTTTATGAGCCGGGACACCTTCAAATACTTATCCAGTCGCATCTTTCTATAAAACGCACCGCGGCGCGGGGTTTTTCCCCGCGCCGCAGATGCTTTGGAAAACTCACTTCGCGACGGCGTCCTTCAGGGCCTTGCCGGCCTTGAACTGGGGAGCCTTGGAAGCGGGGATCTTGATCTCCTTCTTGGTCTGGGGGTTGCGGCCGATACGCTCAGCGCGCTCCTTCACGTCGAAAGCGCCGAAGCCGACGATCTGGACCTTCTCACCCTTGGCCAGGGCCTTGGTCACCACATCGACAAACGCGTTGACGGCGCTCTCGGAGTCCTTCTTGGACAGACCGGTCTGCGCGGCGATGGCCGCAATGAGTTCAGCTTTGTTCATGATAAACCTCCTGATTTTTGGCTTTCCGCCTCTTTTGTTTATTAAAAGTCCGCCAAAGCGGTGCTTTTCCGTAATTACGCTTCCTCGCGTTTGGCCCGCTGCCACAGGGCCTCCTGCCCGTCCAGGTCCAGCTCTGACAGGGCCTGTCCATCTTCCGCGGCCAGCTGCTCCATCCGGGTATACCGGCGCACGAACCGGTCGCTGGAGCCGTTCAGAGCCTGCTCCGGGTCGATTTTCAAAAGCCTCGCCAGATTCACCGCCGCGGCCAGCACGTCGCCCAGCTCTTCCTCCACGCGCTCACCGGCGTCGATGGCCTCGTCCAGCTCGCCCAGCTCTTCCGTGAGCTTGTCCCTGGCGCCGCGCCAGTCGGGCCAGTCAAAGCCGTCCTTGGCGGCCTTTTTCTGTATCTTTTCGGCGCGCCACAGGGCCGGCAGCGCCCGGGCCACCTGGTCCATCGCCTGGGCGGTGGACTTCTGGTCCTTCTCCTGTCGCTTTACCTCGTCCCAGGTGACCAGCACCTCTTCCGGGGTCTCAAGGTCCATATTGCCGAACACGTGGGGATGGCGGCGTATGAGCTTTTTGCACGCCTCGTCGCACACGTCGTCGAAGCTGAACCCGCCTTTTTCTTCCTCCATCCGGGCGTGGAACAGGACCTGCATCAGCAGGTCCCCCAGCTCCTCCCGGAGGTTATCCATATCCCCGGCGTCGATGGCCGTCACGGTCTCATAAGCTTCTTCCAGCAGGGCGCGGCGTATGGACCCATGGGTCTGCACCCGGTCCCAGGGACAGCCCTCGTCGCTGCGGAGAAGGGCCATGATGGTCCGGTAGTCGTTTATATCGTAATGATCCTTATACTGAAAATTTACCATATTATCCAGCCCAATGCAAGTATTAAATTCACAAAAACGCCTGATTTCAGGGATATTTTGCGTTTTTTCAGCGGATATGCAGCTTTGCCGCCAATTTTTCCCCCTTGGGGAACAGCTTCATGTCCTCCAGCGTGATAGCCCGCAGGGCGATGACCAGCACGAAATAGATGACCACGCCGGCGCAGACCGCCGCCGCGAAGGGCAGCAGGATATTCAGCTCCCGGCCCGCCACCGAGGCAGTGACGCCGCCCATGAGCCCGTGGAGCAGGCTCCACACCGCCCACGCGCCGATGCCCATCACGATGGCGCTCAGGCCGCTGCGGCCCAGGATCTTGCCGATGTTCATAGGCCGGGACATATGCCGCGCCATGAAGAACAGATTCGTCCCCAGCATGACCAGATAGCAGCTCAACGTCCCCAGCGGCGCGCCGTACACATTGATGTTGGGGTTGCCCACCAGCGTATAGGTGACGAGCACCTTGGCCGCGCCGCCCAGCAATATGGACACCAGCGGCAGCCGCTCGTTGCCATAGGCGGGCAGGATAGAATTGGTCATCAGGCTCATGGTCATGAAATAGCAGGTGATGCCCAGCTCAAAAAGCAGCAGGGCCCCCTGCCCCGCGCTCTGGGGATACAGTACCCGCATGCAGGGCTCCGCCAGCACGGCCATACCCACCGCCATGGGCAGACACAGCAGCGTGCTCATGCGCAGCGCGCTTTCGGACAGATCCGTGGCCGCCTCGTTGCCCTGCTTCATCCGGGCCGCGGCCACCGCCGGCACGATAGACGACAAAAACGGCACCACGAACGCCGACGGCACGTTATAGACCGTCATGGCCTTGCCGTACACGCCGTACAGCACCCCGGCGGCCGTATCGGAATACCCGGCCGCGCCCTGGAGCCGCGCCATGGTGATCTGCGCGTCCATCACCTGGATGATGCTCATGATGGACGTGGAGATGGTGATGGGGATACCGATACGCAGCAGGTTTGAAAGCACCCACCCGTTGCTTGGCGCCTTATCTTTGGCCTCGGGACCGGGACGGACCTTGTACTTCCGGTGGACCTTCACCACCATATAAAGCATCGCCGCCACGGAGCTGACGGTGGTGCCCAGAATGGCCCCCGCCACGCATATCTCCATGCTGTATCCGGCCTTGTAAAGATACCCGGCCGCGCCCAGGCCCACCACGACCTTCACGGCCGTCTCTATCACCTGGCTCACGGTGGTGGGGATCATGTCGCCGTGGCCCTGGGCATAACCCCGGTAGGCCGCCGTGACGCACACCAGCACCACGCTTGGGGCCATGATGAAGATGCTCCGTGCGGTCTGGACCTTGTGCATATAGGCCGCGATCTCCGCCGGGAAGAGCATCATCAACGCGGTCCCCACCGCCCCCAGGGCCAGGAACGTGACCGTGCTGACCTTGAAGATACGGTAGACCTGGTTGTCCCTGTCCAGACTGTCCGCCTCGGATATAAGGCGGCTCATGGCCACCGGCAGTCCGGCCGTTGCCACGGTCAGGAAGAAGTTATAGATCTTATAGGTGATGTCAAAAAAGGCGAACCCCTCGTCGTCCAGGATATTGCCGAGAGGGATCTTATAGACCGCGCCCAGGACCTTGACCAGGATGATGCCAACGGTGTAGATGGCCGCGCCGTGTAAAAAGTTTTGTCCCTTTTTTTCAGCCATAGGTGCTCCTTACCGTCTTGGTGTACGCCGGATAAACGAATATATGCCGGGACATCTTATAAGATGAACCGGCTGGCATGTCACCGGCATAACACAAGGGCGGCTTTCGCCGCCCCTGTGTAAAAAGAGCAGAATTACTTGCCGTTGCGGACGGCGTCGATGTGCCGGGTCAGGTCAAGCATCTTGCAGCTGAAGCCCCACTCGTTGTCGTACCAGGCCATCAGCTTGACGAAGTGGTCGTTCAGGGCCAGACCGGCCTTGGAGTCGAAGATGGAGGTGTGGGAATCGGTGGTGAAATCGGAGGAAACGACTTCCTCGTCCACATACTCCAGAACGCCCTTCATGGGGCCTTCAGACGCGGCCTTCATCGCCTTGCAGATGTCCTCATAGGAAGCGGCCTTGTCCAGCCGGACGGTCAGGTCCACGATGGACACGTCGGCGGCGGGGATACGCATGGAGGTACCGGTCAGCTTGCCCTTCAGCTCGGGGATGACCTTGCCCACAGCCTTGGCGGCGCCGGTGCTGGTGGGGATGATGTTGCCGTAGATGGAGCGGCCCAGACGCCAGTTCTTCTTGGAGAAGCCGTCCACGACAGCCTGGGTGGCGGTGGAGGCGTGCACGGTGGTCATCAGGCCCTCGATGATGCCGAAGTTGTCGTTCAGGACCTTGGCCATGGGAGCCAGGCAGTTGGTGGTGCAGGAGGCGTTGGAGACGAACTGCATATCGGGGGTGTACTTCTCCAGGTTCACGCCGCAGACGAACATGGGGGTGTCGTCCTTCGCGGGGCCGGACATGACGACGACCTTGGCGCCGGCGTCGATGTGGGCCTGGGCCGTGGCTTTCTCCAGGAAGCGGCCGGTGCACTCCAGAACGTACTCGACGCCCATCTCGCCCCAGGGCAGCTGGGCAGGATCGCGGTACTTGGCGTCGGCCAGGACCTTGACCTTCTTGCCGTCAACGACCAGGACGCTGGCCTCGTCGTCGGCCTCGATCTTGCCGTCGAAGCGGCCATGGACGGTGTCATACTTCAGCGCGTAGGCCAGCTGGGAAGCGGGATGGCCGGGAGCGTTGATGGCGACGACCTGGATGTCGTCGGCCTTGATGGCAGCCCTGAAGACCAGAGAGCCGATACGCCCGAAACCGTTGATGCCAACTTTTACCATGATTTTTATCCTCCTAAAGTAATTTTGAACATGTTTTTGCCGCCCTCGGCGATGGCCGCCGGAGGCCAGACACCGGCATTATACACCAATCCTTCCGGTATTTCCAGCCTTTTCATAAAAAAAGCGCGGCAAACCAGAAAATTTTTCCGCGAAACCCTTTTCGCCCCGCCATTTCCACGCCGAAGATTGCTCTTTCACAAAGGATATGGTAAGATATGAATCGTGAGACCCTCCCCCGCCAAGGGCATATGCCCCCGGCGCGGGACATAGAAAAGAGAGTATGGGGAAAGATATGAGCTTGCCTCCAGAGATGATCGGCTCGCTTTTTGAACTGAGCCGGGAGCCTGTGCTGGGCGTGAACGCCGGCGGGACCATCGTCTTTGCCAACCCGGCTGCCAGCGCCCTGCTGGGCGTGCGCGCCGGGGACAGCGCCGCCGGCATTCTGTCGGCGCACATATTGGAAGACCCGGCGGAGCAATTCATCGCCTCCGTCCGTCTGGGCGAGCGGCACGCCAACGTGTCCGTCCGGCGGACAGAGGATGTCATGGTCTGCGCCTGGTCCGTGCGGGACAGCGGCCCGCCCAGTTTGACCCGCGGCAAGTCGCTGGAGGAGCTGTCCTCCCGCCTGATGACCGCCCGTATGGCCATCGACGCCCTCGTTCGGGGGACCCACGCGGAGGACAACGCCGCCACAAGCGAGACGGTGCGTATCCTCTACCAGGAATACTACCGCCTGCAGCGCCTTTGCCAGCACATGCGTCTGGCCGACTCCATCCAGCAGGGCGCTTTGCCCATGCTGTCCGGCGTGACGGACCTGGGCACCCTTTGCCGGGAGCTGTGCGACACGGCCGGTATGTTTTTCAGCGACCGGGGCGTGGCCCTGGTGTTCGAGGCGGACCTGGGCCTGCACCTTACCATGGCCGACAGCGGCCTATTGGAGTGCATGCTGTCCAACATCCTGACCAACAGCCTTGCCCACTGCAAAGCCGGGGACGCGGTGCACGTGAAGCTGACCCGCCAGGGCGAGCGCTTCATCATCGCCGTGCAGGATAACGGCGAGGGCATCCCGCCGGATAAAATGGCCCGCCTATTTAACGGCGAGCCCACCGCCGACAATGCCGACCCCACCGCCGGCGTCGGCCAGGGACTTCTCATCGCCCGTGGCATCGCCGAGCGCCACGGCGGTGCCGTGATCATGGACAGCCGCCCCGGCCAGGGCGCCAACGTACGCATCTCCATCCCGTACAAAAAATGCGACGATCTGCAGCTGAAGTCGCCGCCGGTCCGCTACCGCAGCGACGGCATGAACACCGTCCTGACGGAGTTTTCCCTCCTGGCGGACAAAAAATATTATACACGCCGCATGTTCGATTAAAACCCATGCCCCGCGCAAAAACATACAGGAGGTCTGCCGCCATGGTAAAGCGCCGTATTTCCTTCTAAACGATAGAAGGAAATAACTGAACTATCCTTCTATCGTTTCCGGAAGATGAAACAATAGAAAGGATACTTACAATGAAGAAATATCTGCGCAAAAATCGCGCCTGTTACCTGGGCGCTGTGGTTTTTGTGCTCATCAGCACGGTTTTCGCGGTCGTGCTGCAATTTTTCAAGGGCGACGTTCTGGACTGCGCCCTGGCCGGCGACGGGCGGACGACGCTCCGATACGCCGCTTTGCTGATTATTTTCATTCTCGGCGAGGTACTGTTCTATTACCTCTACCGCCGCTCCGGCGACCGCTTTTCCGTGGGCTGTCTGCGCCTTTTGAAGCACGACATTTTCGCGGCCATCCTGCGGCAGGACTATGTTGCCTACAAAGCGAGGCCCCAGGGCGAATACATCGCCCGGTACACCAACGAGGCCGACACGATACGCGCCCGCTATTTTCAAATGCTGCCCCTTTTTTGGGAGATACTGCTGAAGATAGTCTTTGTCAGCGTCGCGCTTTTCCTTTTGGACTGGCGCATCGCACTGATCACCCTGGCGCTTCTGACCACGCCGCTTTATATCCCCAAGCTGATTGAAAGGCGTCTGCAAAAGGCCACGGACGAGTACCTCAAATCCGTCGAGGACGCCCTTGCCAGGGTGAACGACTGGCTCAACGGCTTTGAGATCATCAAGAACTTTTCCGTCGAGCGGCACATTCTCTCCCGCTTTGACGCGTCCAACGACCTGTCCATGGACAAGCTTCTGCGGGACACGGCCCTGGGCGCGGCGGCGCAGCTCATCACAACGCTGATCTCCTACCTGTCCTATTTCGTCGTGCTGGCTGCGGCCACCTGGCTTGTCCTGGCGGGCGAATTCACGGCGGGCAACTTTTTCGTCGCCATCGGCATGATCGACCAGCTGTCCTACCCGCTCATCTCTCTGGCTGAGATCATACGCCAGCTTATCGCCATCAAACCCACCTGCGCGGCCATAGAGCGGTTCGTCTCGCGCTCCGACAGCGGCGCGAACCTCTCCGGCGGGGAGAAAAAGCGCATTTGCCTCGCCCGCGCCCTGCTGCGGGATACGGACGTGCTGATACTGGACGAGCCCCTGGCGAATCTGGACGAGGGCACCGCGCAAAAGATCGAAGAGCTTATCTTATCCATCTCCGGCAAGCTGCTGCTGGTCGTATCCCACCAGTTTTCGCCGGAAAAACTCTCCCGCTTTGACGGCGTGATCTACCTGGGCAAATAAAACAAACAGACCCGCGTCGTCGCCGCTCGCTGGGCTAGGTCGGGATTCGCCGCAAGCGGCAAACCCCGAATAGCCCGCGGCGTCTCCTCTCCCCACGCGACAGGCGTGCCGCGTGGGGGCCCCGAAAGCCCGCGCCCTTTTCACAGGGCGCGGGCTTTTCACAGAGCGCGGGTCATCCTTATTTTTTGGCTCTCACGCCACCGGTTCGCCGTTGATATACACCGCTTTCACGGTGTGGAATACCTCGAATGGGCAGCCATCGGTGATGACCACATCGGCGTCCTTGCCAACCTCCAGCGATCCCACCCTATCGGCCACGCCCGCGTGGCGGGCGGCGTTTATGGTGATGGCCTTCAGCGCGTCAAAGCTGTCCATACCGGCCTTGACGGCCATCCCGGCGCACAGGGGCAGATACTGCTGGGGGATAACGGAGTTGTCCGTGATGATGGACACGTCGCACCCGGCCTTTGCCAGCACACCCGGCGTGGCCCATGTCTTGTTTTGCAGCTCGAACTTGGTGGCGTGGGTCAGCGTAGGTCCCACGGCCAGGGGCACGTGCTCCGCCGCCAGCTCTTCTGCGATCAGATGCCCCTCGGTGACGTGCTCCAATGTGATGAGCACGTCGAACTCGCGGGCGATACGCAGGGCGGTGAAGATGTCGTTTGCCTGGTGGGCGTGGGCCTTCAACGGCAGCTTCTTTTCCAGCACAGGGATGAGCGCCTCCATCTTCATGTCGAACTTGGGCATTTTCGCCACGTCATCGCCGGCCGCGTCTTTCCGGGCCTTGTAGTCCCGGGCCTCGAACAGCGCCCTGCGCAATATGGCGGCGGTGGACATGCGGGTGGAGTCGCACTTGTCCTGATAGCAGCGCTTGGGATTTTCGCCGAAGGCGCACTTCATGGCGACCTCGGCCCGGACCGTCATGTCGTCCACCCGGCGGCCCACGGTCTTGATGGCGGTAAAGGTCCCGCCCAGCACGTTGGCGCTGCCCGGTCCGGTGCACACGGTGGTGACGCCTGCCTGCCGTGCGGTGGTCAGGGTCGGGTCCATGGGATTGATGCCGTCGATGGCCCTTAAATGGGGGCAGCAGATGTCGTTCATCTCGTTGTAGTCCCGGCCCTCGTAGCCAATGCCGTAGCCGTCCAGGCCGATGTGGGTGTGCGCGTCCACGAACCCCGGCCAGACATCAAGCCCCGTAGCGTCAAAGACCGCGCACCCTGCGGGCACGGCCAGATGCTCACCGATGGCGGCGATCTTCCCGTCCTGCATCAGGATATCGGCCTTGTACGCCTTTGGATGGACCGCATCGTGGATATTGCCGTTTTGGATGATGTACATATTTCTTTCTCCTTTATGTTTTTTATGCTATCCCGAAAAACCGCCTGCCGTTTTCCGCGCAGACCTGCGCCACCAGCTCCGGTGTGGTGTGCCGTACCTGGGCGATGACCTCCGCCACCCGAGGCAGCTTCCGGGAGTCGTTGCGTTTCCCGTCGGTCCTGGGCATAGGAGCCAGATAGGGGCAGTCCGTCTCCAAAAGCATCCGGTCCGTGGGCATGGTCTCCAACAGCTCCAATGCCCTTCTGGCTCCCTGCATGGTGATGGCCCCGTTAAAGCCCAGATACCAGCCCCAGGACAGGATCTCCTTTGCCATCTCCGCGCTGCCGGAGTAGCAGTGAAACTCCCCCCGGACATTCTTGTGCCGCCTTAAAATTTCCATGCAGTCCCCGTGAGCCTCCCTGTCGTGGATGATAACGGGCAGGTCCAGCTCCTCCGCCAGACGAAGCTGTGCTTCCATGACCTCGTGCTGTGTCTGCTTCCAGTCCAGATCGTAGTGATAATCCAGCCCGATCTCCCCGATGGCCACCACTTTCGGGTCTTTTGCCCAGGCCCGTATCAGCTCGGCGCTCTCGTCCGTCCAGGTCTTGGCGTCGTGGGGGTGCCAGCCCACGGCGGCGTAGATAAAGTCGTATTGATGCGCCAGCTCTATGGCCGCTCGGCTGGAAACCTCATCGCACCCGGCGTTCACCACCAGGTCCACCCCCGCCGCTGGGAGCGAGGCCAACAGCTCGTCCCTGTCGGTGTCGAACCACTCGTCGTCGTAGTGGGCGTGCGTGTCAAAATACATGTTATACCCCCTCACCGGTTCAGCAGCCGCGCAATGGGCGCACGGGCCACCTTCATCGCCCCCTTGGGGCAGAACTCCTGACAGCAGAAGCAGCGGATGCACCTGCCCCTGTCGATATGGGGCAGCTTATTTTCCATCGTGATGGCCCTGGCGGGGCATATCTGCCCGCACTGGCCGCAGCCCACGCACTCCCCCGGCGCGACTTTGGGCCGGGAGCTGAGGGCCTTTTGCATGATTTTCCCGAAGGCCCGCTTGAAGGGGCTGTTGCCCTCCCCCAGCAGCATCTCGCCGAAAAACACCACGTCGTTTTTCGTGCCGATGTTGTTGAAATCCCGCACCCGAAAAGCGTCCACGTCACCGGCGATATCCAGTTCCTTCCAGCTCGCCGGTATCAATCCCCGCTCATATGCCGCCTCCAATGTGGGCACGTCCTCCCGCTTCAGGCCGATGAGCTCCGCGCACAAAAGGTCCAGTTCGTGTGGCGACCTTGACGCGGCCAGCAGGCCCATTTTCTTGGCGTCGCCCATGGTAGGGCCGTTGCCGTCCATGCCCACCACCCCGTCCACGATGGCGAGAGCGGGCTTAAAATACTCGTCCAGGTCCACGACCATTCGGGCGAAGTCGGCGGCGTTGGAGTATTTATAGTGATATTCCGGCTTCATGGTCCCCGGTATAACGCCGAACAGGTTCTTGGCGGCGGCGGACATAGCCATCATCCCGTGGCTTTTCAGCTTGCAGAAGTCCACGATGGCGTCGCACCCGTCCAGCCAGCCGGTATAGGTAAATCGCTTGGCCACCCTGGCCTCGGGATACTCCGCCTCCTTCTGGGTGAAGTCCATGTTCAGCTCCGCCCCGGCTTCCTCCGTCTGGTGCATGCCCGTGGCCCGGTACACGTTTTTCACGTACGCGGCGGTGTACAGCCCGCCGGGACTGTCCCCGATGACCACCGATGCCGCGCCATGTTCTTTTAACAGCTTTGTCAGCTCCGCCAGCAGCACGGGGTGTGTGGTGGCACCCGCCTCCGGCTTCATGAAGGACACCAGGTTGGCCTTGATGCCCACCCGCATGCCCGGTTTGACGAAATCCAGCCCGCCCACCGGCTCCAGCGCCTTGATAAGCGCCTCCCGGCACGCCTCCGGCTCATAGGCCCCGCAGCCCACGACCGCCACCTGCGCCATACCTATCCCCCCTCCGCGTTCGTTTATCTAATCATATACCATCCCGCTTGCATTCGCAAGGCGAAAGGGGTATATTTGTGCCAGGGAGGTGGGCCCATGAACAAGAAGCTGCTCCGCCGCACGCTGCATGTGCTGGGTCTGCTGGCCCTGCTGGGTTCAGCGGTATTCATCGCGGGGCTTTCCCTGCCTTTCATCGGCTTTCTTGTTGCGTCGCTGTAAAAACGACATAGAAAAAGCGAGGCTTTCCATTCCGGACGGCCTCGCTCATATTTTTCTCACACTTCCACGATGACGGGCAGGATCATGGGACTGCGGCGGGTGACCTTGTAAAGATACCCGCTCAGGTTGGCCTTGACCCGGCCCTTTATATCCGCCCAGTCGGTGATACGGGCCCGCTCGCAGGACGCGATGGACTCGTACACCACCCGGCGCATTTCCTCCATGAGCTGGGCGTTGTCCTTCACGTACACGAAGCCCCGTGTGATGATCTCCGGCTCGGCGATCATAGCCCCGTCCTGGCCGGACATGGTCATGACCACCACCAGCATGCCGTCCTGGGCCAGGTGCTGCCTGTCCCGCAGGACGATGTTCTCCACGCCTTCCTCCGTGGTGCCGTCCACCAGCACCCGCCCGGAGGGCACAGAGCCGTTTTTGGCGATACGTTTGGCCGTCAGCTCCACTACCTCGCCCACGCTGGCGATAATGATATTGGCCGCTTCCACGCCCATCTCCCGGGCAAGTTCCGCGTGGCGGCAGAGCATCCGGTGCTCCCCGTGGACGGGGATAAAGAACCTGGGCCTTGTCAGGGCCAGCATGGTCTTCTGCTCCTGCTGGCATGCGTGGCCGGACACGTGGATATCGATGCTCCGGTCGTATATGACCTCCGCGCCCTTCCAGAAAAGCTCGTCGATGACCTTCGTGACGGTCCGCTCGTTACCGGGAATGGCGGAGGCGGATATAATAACACGGTCCCCCGCGCCGATCTGCACCTGCCTGTGCTCGGAAAATGCCATGCGGTACAGGGCGGACATATTCTCCCCCTGGCTTCCGGTGGTGATGATGACTACCCGCTCCGGCGGCAGGGCGCTGATCTTATTCATATCCACCAGCACGCCCTTGGGCACGGTCAGGTACCCCTCCTCCATCGCCAGCTTCAGCACGTTTTCCATGCTCCGGCCGGTGACGCCCACCTTGCGCCCATAGTGCTGGGCGCAGTTGATGATCTGCTGTATACGGTGGACGTTGGAGGCGAATGTGGTGACGATGATGCGCTTGTCGCAGCCCCGGAAAAGCCGCTCCATGCTCTCCCCCACGTGCCGCTCGGACTCGGAATACCCCGGCCGCTCCACGTTGGTGGAGTCGCTCAGCAGGGCCAGCACGCCTTCTTTGCCAAGCTCTGCGAACCGGTGGAAGTCGAACACGCCGCCCTCAATAGGCGTCAGATCGATCTTGAAATCGCCGGTCTGTATCACCGTGCCGATGGGGGTATGCACCGCCACGGCCACGCTGTCGGCGATGGAGTGGTTGACGTGTATCAGCTCGCACTGGAAATTGGTCCCCACCTTGAACCTGTCCCCGGCGGATTTGGTGACGAGCTGCACGCTGTCGGCCAGACCGTGCTCCTCCAGCTTCAGCCGGACCAGCCCCGCCGTCAGGCGCGTGGCGTAAATGGGGCAGCTTATCCGGCTCATCACATAGGGCACGGCGCCGATATGGTCCTCGTGGCCGTGGGTGAGCACGATGCCCCGCACCCGCTCTTTGTTCTGGACAAGGTAGGTGATGTCCGGTATCACCACGTCGATGCCGTACATGTCCTCGTCGGGAAAGCCCATACCGCAGTCCACGACCAAAATGTCCTTGCCGTACTCGTACACGTAAAGATTCTTGCCGATCTCGTCCAGACCGCCAAGCGCCATGATCTTCAATTTTTGTGCCATGAATAAAATTAACTCCTTGCTTTATGTATCACAATGTCGGACAGCCCGCGCTGTCCGCTAAAAATCATAACCCGATATGGAAATAATATTCCATCAAAACAGTCGAATTTACATCTCCCGGCGGCCTTCCAAGGCCCGGACCAGGGTGGCGTCGTCGGTAAATTCCAAATTGGACCCCACCGGTATGCCGTAGGCAAGCCGCGTCACCCGCACCTCAAAGGGCTTCAACAGCCTTGCGATATACATCGCCGTGGCGTCGCCCTCCGTGTCCGGGTTGGTGGCCATGATGACCTCTTTCACGTCGCCGTCCGCCACCCGCTGCACAAGCTCCGACACCCGTATATCGTCCGGCCCCACGTGGCTCATGGGGGACAAGACCCCGTGCAGCACGTGATACACCCCGTTATACTCCCGGCTGCGCTCCAGGCTGGCCACGTCCCTTGGCTCCGCCACCACGCAGATCACGGACCGGTCCCGCCGTTCGTCGGCGCACACGCCGCACAGCTCCCCGTCCGTCAGATTCTGGCACACCGGGCAGGTGTGAACGCTCCTGCGGGCCCGCAATATGGCCTCGGCGAAAGCCTCCGCCTCACCCTCCGGCAGGCTCAACACGTAAAACGCCAGCCGCTGGGCGCTCTTACGCCCGATACCGGGCAGGGACGCGAACCTGTCGATCAGTTCTTCAAAGGATACGGGAAAAAAGGGCATAGCTCCTACACTCCACAGGCGCGTCCGCCGGCCGGCGCTTTGTCATGGGCCGGGGCCGCTGCATAATATAACTCAGCCGCGCCGCGCACGACAAGGCTTTTATATAGGGGATGGGCCGGACATCCGGCCTGTCCCCACCGCTTCCGGTTGATTAAAACGCATTATACCACATATTGGGTAAATGAGGCAAGCGGGCCTTGACGTTGTTGTTGGATTATACTAAAATAACAGTATCATTTCCAGGAGGACTTGTCTCATGCGTCAGGTCAAACGCCGCTCCGCCCTGCCGGTCTACATCGCCGCGGCCGTATTCGCGCTCTACGCGCTGGCGCTGCCGCTGTATAAGCTGTGGCACTTTCTGGCGGCCGCGCTGGTGACGGCCGGGGCTTGGCTTTTGGCGGACAAGCTGATAAAGCCGAAGATAGAATATGTCCCCGAGCCGGAACCGGCGCCGGTGAGCTACGGTCCGGAGGCGGACGCCGTACTGGCCGAGGCGAAAAAGGCCCGCGTTGAAATGGACCGTCTGGCCTCGTCCATCCCGGACGACGCCGTGAAGGCCAAGATCGAAAAACTGGCCTCTCTCAGCGACCGGATAGCCCGGGACGCCGTGCAGGACAAGACCGACATCCCCCAGATACAGAAATTCCAGAGCTTTTTCCTCCCCTCCACGATCGGCCTTCTCAACGCCTACGACCGCATGAGCGCCGCCGGCGTGCAGGGCGAGAATACGGGCAAGGCCAAACAGAGCATCGCCCAAATGCTGGACACGGAGATCGAGGCCTTCCAAAAGCAGCTGGACGCGCTGTACAAAAACGACGCCCTGGACGTGGACGCCGACATCCAGGTCATGCAGCAGCTTTTGGCCCGTGAAGGTCTGAGCGGGGACGACGGCTTGCAGGCGTTCTTGCGCAAAGCCTCCGGCGAAAAATAAGGATCACAAACTTGCGATAAAGGGAAAGGAACAACAACCATGGCCGACGAGAAAAAGTATGAGATCAACCTGACGCTGGACCCCACCCCGGCAGCGCCCGCGGCCCAGACGGCGGCCCAGGCCGCTCCCGCACCCGCCCCCGCGGAAACCGCCGCCGCCGCACCGGCGGACGCGCCTGTGGAAAAGCTGGACATCGAGGACCTGTCCCCGGAGGAACAGGCCGCCGTGCGGGAATTTTCCAAGAAGATCGACGTGAGCGACACCACCCAGGTATTGGGCTACGGCTCCGCCGCCCAGAAGAACATCGCGGAGTTCTCCTCCCAAGCGCTGGCGCAGGTGCGCACCAAGGACCTGGGCCAGGTGGGCGACATGCTGTCCGACCTTGTCTCCGAGCTGGACGGGCTGGACATGTCCGTGGAGCAGCCCAAGGGCCTCAAAGGCCTGTTCAAAAAGGCCACCCGCAGCTTTGCCGACATGAAGAACAGGTACGACAAGGCCGAGAGCAACGTGGACAAGATCACCGACGCCCTGAACGAGCACTGGGTCACCCTCAGCAAGGACATCGTCACCATGGACAACATGTATGAGATGAACCAGGCATATTTCAAGGAGCTGAGCATGTACATCATCGCCGGCAAGCTTCGCCTGGATGAGCTCAAGAGCACCGAGCTTCCCGCCTTACAGCAAAGGGCCCAGCAGACCGGCAAGCCCGAGGACGCCCAGGCCGCCAGCGATTACGCCAACATGCTTGGCCGCTTTGAAAAGCGCATCCACGACCTGGAGCTGACCCGGATGATCTCCATCCAGATGAGCCCGCAGATCCGCCTGGTGCAGAACAACGACTCTCTCATGGTGGAGAAGATACAGACCGCCATCGACAACACCATCCCCCTGTGGAAGAGCCAGATGGTGCTGGCCCTGAGCATGTATAACTCCCAGCAGGCCATGAAGGCCACCCACGAGGTGAGCGAGATGACCAACCAGCTTTTGCGGGAAAACGCCGCGGCGCTGCACACCGGCTCCGTGGGCGTGGCCCAGGAGGCCGAGCGGGGCATCGTGGACCTGGAGACCCTGCAGCAGACCAACCAGGAGCTGATCGCCACCTTGGAGGACGTGCGCAAGATACAGGACGACGGCCGCGCCCGCCGCGCCCAGGCCGAGGAAGAACTGGGCCGCATCGAGGGCCAACTCAAACAAAAGCTCTTAGAGATGAAGGGATAAAATGGACTTCTTCAAAAAACGCTCCGTGGCCGTGGGCGTGTTCGTGCTGACGGTGGTGGCGTTCACCCTCATTGGCAGCCATCGGAGCCTGGACCGGGCGTGCCGCAAGGCGGAGGACGCCTTCTTTGACAAGAGCCTTCTCCAAACCGAGGGGTGCTATACCTGCCCCGGCGAGCAGCTAGATTATTGCGTGGACGACGCCAACCGGCTCCTGTCCGTGATAGGCTCCGACGGCGCATGGGCCGGGGCCTACGAGGCTCTGGCGACCGCCCGGCGGGACCTGGCGGACGCCCTGGACGAGCGGGACATACCCGCCATCGGCAAGGCCAGTCAGGCATTTGCCCAGGCCGTGCAGCAGGTGGAGGCCACAAAAGCCAGCGGCGCGGCCCTGCCGGACAGCCACGACGATTATGACGCCATCATCGCCGGCCTGCGCAGCGCCCTGGCCCTTTTGGACGACAGCGCCTACGCGGACCACATCCAGGCCTTCCGGGAGGACGTGCTGGGCGCTTTCCCCGCCAACATCCTGCGCCATCTGACCGGCGTACACGCGCCGGAGACCTTTCCCTGAGAGGTGATCGTATGAGAGCGTTGAAATGCACCCTTGCCGCGCTGCTGGCCCTGTGTCTTATAAGCGTACCGGCCTTTGCCAGTCTCCCGGAGGTAGACGCTGACCTGACAAGCTGCGTGCTGGACCAGGCGAACGTGCTCAGCTCCGAGACGGAAAACCAGGTCTATCTGTACAACGCCTTTCTGGAGCGGGAGTGCGACGGCGCCCAGCTGGTGGTCGTGACGGTGAACTATCTGGACGAAGACGCGGACGTGGCCGCCACGAAGCTCATGAACGACATCGGCGTGGGCAGCGCCGCGCAAAATAACGGCATGCTCCTGCTGCTGGTGGCCCGGGAGGCCCGGGGCTGGCTGGCCGTGGGCGACGGGCTGGACGGGACGTTCACCGAAAACGTGGCCGGGAACTATCTGGAACAGTACTTCTGGGACGATGTGGACGACGGCGACTTTGACGGGGCCGTGCTGGGCCTGACAAAGGCGCTGTACGACTGGTACCTGGACTACTATGACGTGTCCGGGAGCGATGTCACCGCGCCCATGGACGATATTTACGACATGGCCCCCGCCCCTGCCCCCGCGTCTGGCGGCGGCTCGTTTATCGGCGCGGTGGGCCTCGTCATTCTGCTGGTCCTGCTTGTCTGGGTCCTGGGCGCTGCCAGCCGGTTTTCCCGCATGCGCCGCTGGGGCTATACGGGCGGGTTCTTCCCCATCTTCTGGTTCGGCGGCGGGAACCGCTACCGCTCCTGGTACCGGCGCCAGCCGCCCCCTCCCCCCGGCCCAGGTCCCGGACCGGGACCCGGCCCACGGCCCACTGGCGGCTCCATGTTCCGCTCCAGCGGTTTTCGTCCCGGCGGCGGTCGCACCAGCGGCGGCGGCGCGGGCCGGAGCTCGGGCGGCAGCTTCCGCTCCGGCGGCGGCTTTCACGGCGGCGGCGGTCACTCCGGCGGCGGCGGCGCCGGCCGCAGGTAATAACACAGCGGACCGGTTCAACCGGTCCGCTTTTGCCTTATCTGAATGGATATATCTGGTAGCCGTAATACCCGCCTGGGCCCACCCCATAGCCTGGGTTGAAGTAATAACCCCCGCCAAAGCCGCCGAACAGCAGGCTGAGCATCAGCCGTATCACGAAAAACATCACCAGCACGGCCAATATGGCCCACATGGGATTCACACGGGGCCTGTACTGCTCCCTGCGGCCATAGGCGAAGGGGTCAAAGGGCCCCTGCCACGCCGCTCCGTAGCCCTGTCCTGGGCCGGTACGAGGTCCTGCGCCCCGCTGGCGCATGGCCTTGATGTCGTCGTAGGCCCGGTTGACGCGCCCCATGCGCTCCGCGGCAGCGGCGTCGTCCGGGTGCAGGTCCGGGTGATAGCGCTTCGCCAGCCGCCTGTAGGCCCGTGCGACCTCCTCGTCGGTGGCGTCGGGCGGCACGCCCAGCACGTCGTAGGGGTTCATGACTTGCGCTCAAACCGGTTGCCGCACTTGCGGCAGGTCAGCTGTATCTTCCCCTTGCCCCGCGGCACCCGCAGCAGCGCGTGGCAGGAGGGGCAGCGGAAAAACTTGTACTCCTTCCTCTGCTGCCACCGGTCCTTCCAGGAGCGGAACCAGCGGGCCACGGCCTGACGCTTGGCGTAATACCAGGCGTTCTCCCGCTGGCGCTTGTACGTGTTCCGGGAAAACACCCGCCATATGCAGTACAGCAGCGCCACCCAACTGGCTAAATTGAATAAAATCGAAAAAAACGGCGAGCGGTAAAAGATACGGCCCAGCAGCAGCATGACGAACGCCGCCAGCAGCAGGAACATGCTGAAGGCGTCGTAACCGTTGCGGCCAGCCATAAAGCGGGCTAAATTTTCTCTGAATCTCATTGGGACCACCTTAAGATCTGCTTGATATTTTATACCAAAAATTCCCAAACTGGGGCGGTTTGTTGGGACTACCACCTGCTTGATATCTTATACCAAGAATACCCCAACCGTGGCGGTTTGTGTTGAACAATTTGTGAATATTCGGCGCGGACCGCAGGTTTTTCCCACATTCGACAGGGCGGTTACAATAATATATACTTATCGTAATTTTTTGGCCGAAATCAACCCTTTGACGCAGAAATTTGTAAACCATTTGTATTTGTAATTGCGAGGAAGATATGAAAATTCTGTCCGTATTGCTGGCGCTGAGCATGTGTCTTGGCAGGCCGCTGGCCCTATCCGGGGGCGAGAGCGTTATTCTGCGGGACGAAGAAATAGCCGCGCCCACAAATGTCCCAGCGGGTCACAGGGCCCCCTGGCCCCTGGGCATCGACGGCGACAGTCAGGCCGTCACATTTTCCAGTGATAGCAAGGACTTGAACCTGGTCAACTGCACTGTGACCGCCGGCGGATGGGGCGCGCTGGCCGTTGTCCCAAAAGACGTCCCACATGGGACATATCCGGGGAAAAGTGGGACATTTGGTGACACGACTGTGACAGTTTTGGACACGGACCTGCGTATCACGCCCGCCGGGGAGGGCGGCGTGGACGGTGGGACCGCTCTGCTGGGTCTGGACCCGGCCCGGTACGGCTCCGGGTACTGCGCCTTGCTGGCCGGGGGCGCGTTGGCGTACTTCCACGGCGCCGAGCTATCCGGCGGGACATACGGGGCGGTGCTGAACGGGACAGGCCGGGTCTGGTTCGGCAGCTCCCAGGGGACCGTGCTGCTATACGACGGGGCGGACCTGGCCGAGGCAGTGACCGGCCAGGGGCGGGCAAGCTCCATCGACGGGGTGTTCGGCCTGATGATGTGCGGTGACGCCGGCCAGGTGACCGTCTGCGACGGAACGGAGCTGCATGGGGCGGACGCGGCGGTGCTTTGCAAGGACGGGGTCGGGGCGTTCACCTTTGACAACGCCCGCCTTTCCTCGGACAGCGGGGTGCTCTTCCAGATGATGGATAATGACGACGACGAGCGCATCGGCCTTCTCACCGGCACGGATGGGTACAGCCCGATATACGACGAGCGCAATATCGGCGCCGGCCAGGGGTTTCCCGAAATAGACAGGGAGATCGTACGGGCCATCAGTGAAAAGCTGGGCGACAGGGATGACCTGCCCCCTGCGGCCCAGAGCCAACATGTGGACCTGGCATATCAAAACGGGCTATACAGCGGCAATGTTTATAATGGCACCGGGTACTACGGCCAGCCGGGGGACAGCCTGACCGTGACCGTGGGAAGCGGGGCCGTGCTGGACGGGGATATATCCCTGACATCGACGGCAAAGGCCATCCCCTACAGCCGGGAGGCTATAGCGCTGCTGGACGAATTAAACGGCGTGCGGTACTGCCTAGTAGACGGCTCCGGTGCGCCATGCGACGCCGGCCACGCCGTCTATATCCGGCTGACGCGCTATACCAGCGAGCAGTACTATCTGCAGGGGCACGTGCAGAACCTGCCCTATTATAACGGCGCGGGGTCGCTGGACGTGACCGTGGCAAGAGGCGGAACATGGGTCGTGGGCAGTGTGTCGGTGGTGACGAGCCTGACAGTGGAAAAGGGCGCGGTGGTATACGGCCAGGTGACGGACAATGGGGACGGCTCCCTCACCCTCTCCCCCGCCGATGAGCCGCTGGCGGCCGGAACGTATATTCCAGAGGCGGCCGCGGCCGCTTTCGCGCCCGCAGAACAGACGCCGGTACGACAGGCGGAGGTCATCGTCGGGGGCCGGGAGTTCACGGTGGACGTGTACGAATACGAGGGCAAGCCGTACGTGAGACTGGCCGATCTGCTGCCGCTGTTCTTCGGAGAACAGCGGGGGCCGGATATCTAACGCCGCGCCGGATGATTTTTACCGGAAACCCTTGACAAGCCGTGCTGAATCCTGTATAATCCCTAATGCTGTTTGGCGGCGTAGCTCAGTTGGCTAGAGCATGCGGTTCATACCCGCAGTGTCACCGGTTCGAATCCAGTCGCC
>CANQKA010000029.1 GCA_947624395.1 uncultured Oscillospiraceae bacterium | reverse complement strand
TCGATGACGATGTTGTTCAGGATGCCGTCCACGGCCTCCTGGGTCATCTTGCCCTTGGCCACGCGCTTGGCCAGGGAAGCGGCCAGCTTGTCCTTATGCTTCTGGGCGGACGCCACGGAGCTTGCGAACATCATCGCGGTGTGGCCGTTCGCGGCGAACACCTGGGCGATACCGCTGCCCATGGTGCCGGCGCCAAATACTGCGACTTTCATTGTGTTTCCTCCTATAACAGTAATTTTTTATTGACTATTTTGATCTGCCTCTCAGCAGTTTTCAAACGGGTCGTGCTTGCGCTTTTCCACGAACGCGGCCATGGCGTTTTTCTGGTCTTTCGTCTCGAAGCAGGAGCCGAACAGCTTCTCCTCCACGACCAAAGCGCTGTTGATGTCCACCTGGAGCCCGTCGTTGATGGCCTTCTTGCAGGCCCGCACGGCGATGGGAGCGTTGCCGGCGATACGGTTCGCCATCTTCTCCGCCTCGGCCATCAGCTCCTCGGCGGGGTACACGGCCTGGACCAGCCCGCATGCCAGGGCCTCGGGGGCCTTGATGTTCCGGGCGGTGTAAATGAGCTCCTTGGCCTTGCCCATGCCAACCAGGCGGGCCAGACGCTGGGTGCCGCCGAAGCCGGGGGTGATGCCAAGGCCCACCTCGGGCTGGCCGAACACGGCCGTCTCCGACGCCAGCCGGATGTCGCAGCTCATGCTCAGCTCGCATCCGCCGCCCAGGGCGAAGCCGTTCACCGCGGCGATGGTGGGGATGGGCAGCGTCTCCAGCTTGCGGAACACGTCGTTGCCCAGCTTGCCGAAGGCCTCGCCCTCGGCTTTCGTAAGGCCGCTCATCTGCGCGATATCCGCCCCGGCCACGAAGGCCTTCTGCCCCGCGCCGGTGACCACTAGGCACCGCACCGCGTTTGTATCCACGCTGTCCAGCACCTTGTCCAGCTCGCCGATGACCTGGTCGTTGAGGGCGTTGAGCGCCTCGGGCCGGTTAATGGTCAGCACGCCGATCTGGCCTTTGACCTCCAGTTCCACGAATGCCATAACTATCCTCCTAAAAACATCGTTTATTTTCTAACGATTTCAGGGTGCGGTCGGGCCGCACCATTCATTATTATAATGGCAACCCCCGGATTTATCAAGTACAATCGCCTGGAAACGGGCGTTTTTTTCGTAAAAATTCCTACCTCCGGACCAAATGTGTCCCCGGCAGAGCCGTGGACGCGTGGGATTTTAATGTTTCTCTCCCCCAGTCACCGCCTAACGGCGGCGACAGCCCCCTCGTCAGAGGGGGCCATATTCTATGCCCAGGTGGAGGATCAGCCTCCCTCTGACGAGGGAGGTGGCGCGGCGCTAGCCGCGACGGAGGGAGAGATATTTTCAATCCTCTTCCTTATTCAAAGGCCCCCTCTGACGAGGGGGCTGTCAGCGCTCCGCGCTGACTGAGGGAGAGATATTTTAAATCCTTTTCCTTATCGAAGCCTCCCCTGTGCAAGGGGAGGTGTCAGCGCTTTGCGCTGACGGAAGGGTTGTCGCGGCCCCCGGACCGCTCACACCCCCGGTTTTCCCCCGGCCCTCTGCGCGATCTTCCGGCCGGTGCGTGTTGCGGCAAGGCCCCCCTCGCCGGTCTCCCGCAGCGCGGCGGGCATCGCCCGGCCCACGGCGGCCATGGCGTCGATCACGTCGTCGCAGGGTATGGCGGAGGCGATACCGGCCAGGGCCATATCCGCCGCGGCCATGGCGTTGACGGCGCCCATGACATTTCGCTTGACGCATGGTTCTTCCACCAGTCCCCCCACCGGGTCGCACACCAGCCCCATCACGTTTTGCAGCGCCATGGCGCACGCGTCGGCCATCTGCCCCGGCGTACCGCCCAGCGCGTGCACCAGCGCGGCCGCGGCCATACCGGAGGCGGAGCCTATCTCCGCCTGACAGCCGTGCTCGGCCCCGGACACGGACGCCCGCGTGGCGATGACCTGGCCGAACCCCGCCGCCACGTAAAGACACCGCACCATCGCCTCGTCGTCCATGTTTTCCCGCGCCCTTAATGGTATGAGCACCGCCGGCATCACGCCGCTGGCCCCGGCCGTCGGCGCAGCCACGATACGGCCCATGCAGGCGTTGCGCTCCGCCACACTGAGCGCCGTGGCCATCACCCGGCCCATATAGGGCCCGCACAGGGTCTTTTCCGCCGCCGCCATTTTGGCGGCCTGCCCGCCGGAGAGCCCGCTGGCGGACCGCTGCTGGGGATCGTACTCGTCCACGGACCGGACCATCGCCTCCCACAGGGCCGTCATCCGCTCCATACTGTCCTTTTTATCCGCGCCCCTGTCCCGGCAGTCCTCATCCAGCACCGCCTCCCACAAGGGCTTTTCCTCCGCCGCCCGCAGCAGCGCGCCCACAGAACCGAACGCCATCTCTTACGCCCCCTCCGTCATGTTGAGATAGGTGTACCGCACCACCCCGTCCAACCCGGCCAGCTCCTGGCGCAGCGCGGGGGTCAGCGGGTCGTCGCACTCGATGACCGTCACGGCCAGCCCGCCTTTTCTGTCCCGGTACAGCTGGAGCGTGGCGATATTGGTCCGCTGTTCGTACAGCACCCGCGTTATCTCCGACAGCATCCCGGGCCGGTCCTGATTGCGGATTATCAGGGTGGGATACTCCCCGGAAAAGCTGGCCTCCATGCCGTCGATGGCGTTTATCCGTATCCGCCCGCCGCCAAGGGACGACGCGGACAGCTCCACCGTCCTGTCCATAGCGTTGGTCACGGTGACCAGCGCCGTATTGGGGTGGGCGTTTCTGAGCTCGCCTGTGTGGATATGCACGGCCATGCCCCGCTCTTTCGCCAATTGCAGGCTCCTGGGGATGTCCGGATCGTCCGGGGCCATGCCAAGCAGCCCCGCCACGATGGCCCGGTCGGTCCCATGTCCCGCGCCGGTGGCGGCGAATGACCCGTGCAATAATATGTCCGCCTTCACCGGCTCCGACGCCAGCAGCCGCCGCGCCGTCAGCCCAATGCGCACCGCCCCGGCCGTATGGGACGACGACGGCCCCACCATCACCGGCCCCATCACGTCAAATATCGTCATCGTCACCCGCTCCTTTCCTTATGGTGTCCCCGGCTCACGCCGTGGACTGCGTTGGATTTTAATGTCTCTCTCCCCCCAGTCTCGCTCCCCTCGCGCCGCAGCGCGGCCCCCTCTGACGAGGGGGCTGTCAGCGCCTTTGGCGCTGACTGAGGGAGAGACAAATTAAATCCCTTCCTTATCGAATGGCCCCCTTGTGTAAAGGGGGCTGTCAGCGCTTTGCGCTGACTGGGGGATTGTTACCAGTCCCGGTAAACCTCCCGGCCCGGTCACACGCCCTCTATCTCCCCCTCGTACCACCCGGATATGCCGTCCTTCTTGCACATATACCCCCGGCTGGTCTTTCGCACCACGGATATCACGTCCCCGGCCTTAAGCGGCAATCTATAGTCCGTGATATCGTTCACCGTTACCCTGGACCCCTCCCTTGTCCGAATGAAGTCCGCCGGCACATCCATCACGTAGCCCGTCCGTATATGCCGGCACCGGACGAACTCGCCGTCCTCCGCCAGTATCTCCGCCTCATTGTCCCCGTGGCGGATGTAATAATGCCGCTGGCTTGCCTCCTGTGCCGTCTTCACCCTCGCGGTGGGAAAGCCGTCGTAGCTGGTCCACGTCATGTCCGGCAGGAAAAAAGCGTTCAGCTGCCCGTCGTCTTTCAAGACGCACCCACCGTCGATGCTGATGAGCTTCAAGTCCTCGTCCACGATGGGCCGTGCGTCGGTGATATCCTCGTGGTACAGCACCAGCGGCCAATGGCCCACCACGGTCCACTTCTCGTGGGGCTTTGCCACGGTCCGGTAAGCGTCCAGCTTCATGCAGGCGAACGCGCCCTTTTCCGGCCTGAGCCCCCCGTGAACGAACGTATAGTCCTCCGTCTCAATAATGTGGGGCAGCGCCCGCAGAAAGTCCAGCTCCGGACCATAGTTTTCCCGCACCACGGCCTTGGCGGCGGCCAGGTCCATCTTCCAGCCGATCTCCACGCCCTGCTCTTTGAGCATCTGGGCGATGATGCCGTCTCCCCAACCCCGATTGCGCCCCACCAGATACTGCAGATAAAACGCGTCCTGGGCCTTGTCGTCGGGCAAATCGCAGAAGTTCTGCCAGAAGTCGCAGTTGCCGCACACCGTGTGGACCTCCCGCCGTTTGGACAGCTCCATCACGTACCGCAGCGTGCCCAGTGAGTCCGGCCCTTTTTCCAGCAGGTCCCCCACCAGCACGATCGCGTCGTCCGGCTTCAGCTCGCACTTATCCAGCAGCCCTTTGAGATAGTCCAGCTTCCCGTGGATGTCCGATATAGCCACGATGCGCCGCCCCGGCCCCATATGCAACCGCTCAACTACCGGCGGCGTTGTCATCAGCAGCGGGTTCGGCCTCATGGCAGCCGCCAGACCCGTCGGGTGATGTCCATTTGCATGAGATACAACTGCCCGCCGACCCCCTCGGCCGTGCCGATCTTCTCAAACCCCATGGCCTCATAAAAACCGATGGCGGCGGCGTTTGTCCGGGACACGTGCAGCCGCAGCCGGCCCCGGTTCTTTTTGCGGAAGTAGCTGACCGCCTGACCGATGAGCTGGGCCCCGAACCGCCGGCCCCGCATGCTCTGGTCCACCCACAGCAGGCTTATCCACCCGGCGTTATCGTCCCGGCCCCGCTCCGGGTCCAGTTCCAAAAGCCCCGCCAAATCCTCGCCATAATATATCTTCACCAGACACGCCGGGTCCTGCCGCACCCGCTGGGCGGCGGAGCCCAGGTACAGCGCCGGGGTGAAGCCGTTCAAATTCCCGTGGCTTGCCAGCCACGTCTCGCTATAGGCTCTCGTATACAGCGCCCCTTCCTCCGGCAGGGCCATGGGCGCGAACCAGCCGTCGGCCTTTTTGCCCTTGTGGTCATTGGCAAGCCCCTGGTGAGCAAACGTACTGAGCTCCCCCAAGTGGGACCCGTCCGCGTACTGCTCCAGCGTCAGCTTGCCATCCTCGGCGATGATCGTCGTGACGGCCGTATTGTCCCCGAACGCTATGCCGGCGAACTTCACGCCCATGAGGCGGCTTGCCAGCGCCCGTATGGCGTAAGCGTGGCTGACGGCGGCCACGGTCCCGTCGGGATATTGCCCCGCCAGGTCCAGCAGCGTCCTGCCCATCCGCTCCACCAGCGCGTTAAAATCCTCGCCGCCGGGGACGGACCAGCGCTCCGGGTCCTGGTTGAAGTTCCTGTACTGCTCCGGATACGTCCGGGCGATCTCCCCCCAGGGGGTATCCTCCCACACGCCCACGTCCACCTCCCGCAGACCTTCCGCCAGATGCATGGTCAGCTCCGGGTGATACTTCAAAACGGCGCTGGCGGTGGATTGGGTACGGGTCAGGTCGCTGGACCACAGCCCGTCGATCTTCACGTCCCGGAACCTCTCGGCCAGCGCCGCCACCTGCCTTCTTCCCAGCATGGTGATGTTGGCGTCGAACTGGCCGTGGACCCGGCGATAGAGATTCCCCTCCGCTTCCGCGTGGCGTATCAGAACTATTCTGGTCATCTTGTCCTCTCCCGTAAAACATGCTACAATACCTTTGGTAAGCATTTTACATCATTCGCGAGGCTTTGCCAAGGAGTGCCCGATGAAAAACTGGCTGATACAGGCCCTGCGCCGGCTGCTTGGCCCCCGGCGGGGCGTTGTTATATGCGGCGCGTATGGCATGGACAACGCCGGGGACGACGCCGTATTGACCGCCATCGTGGCCAGTCTGCGCCGCCTGGACCGGGACATGCCCGTGACCGTTCTTGCCCGCCACGGCAAGCGTACCGGCCGCCGTGCCGGTATCGCCGGCGTCAGCCGCTTCAACATACCCGCCCTGCTCCTGGCCCTGGGCCGTGCCAGACTTTTCATCCTGGGCGGCGGGAGCCTTTTGCAGACCGCCACCAGCCGCCGAAGCCTTTTGTACTACCTGGCCGCGCTGCGCCTTGCCAGGACCTGCGGCTGCCGGACCATGCTGTACGCTGTGGGCGCGGGCCCCATCGACCGGGACAAGGACCGCCAACTCGCGGCGAAGTACTTGAACCGATACGCCCAGGTGATAACCGTCCGGGACGAGGCCAGCCAGCGCACCCTTGCCGACTGGCGCGTCACCGCCCCCCGCATCCTGCTGGGCGCGGACCCGGCCCTGAGCCTGGACGCCCCCGTGGGCGAGCGGGAGCGGAAGGCGGGTATCGCCCTGCGGCCCTGGCCGGGGTTCTGGGCCCACGTGCCGGACTTCGCTCAGGCGGCCCGGTACATCTGGGAGCGGTACAAGCTGGCCCCGGTGTTCCTCTGTCTGGCCCCGGAGGACCGGCAGGCAGCCAAGTCCGTGTGCGCGGAGCTGGACGGCGTGCCCTGGTCCATATCCGCCGACCCCCGGCGTGTGGGCCGGATGAGCATGGTGCTGGCCATGCGCCTGCACGCGCTCATATTCGCCCTGCGGGACGGCGTGCCCGCCGGCGGCGTCAGCTACGACGCCAAGATCGACGCCTTCTGCGCGGAGGCGGGACTTCCCATGGCGGCGCTGGATGACGTGACGGCAGAAAATCTATGCGAGCTGGCAGATTGGGTCATGCACATGGACGGGGAGCACCTGTCCGCCGCCCGACGCACCCTCCGCACCCGGGAGCAGACCAACCTCTCCGCCGCCGCCGAGCTTTTATCGGAGGACTAACCACCCACCCCCAAAGCCCCCCTTGTCAAAGGGGGGTGCCCGCCAGCGGCGGGCGGGGGGATTGCTGTAAGATACACGCCAATCCCCCAGTCATGCTGACGCATGACAGCCCCCTTTCACAAGGGGGCCTTCAGTAAGGAAAAGTGAGGTTTCACACATGTTTCGTATCGGCTGTCACATTTCCGCCTCCGGCGGCTACCTGGCCATGGGCCACCGCATCGACGCGCTGGGCGGCAACACCTTCGCCTTCTTCACCCGCAACCCCCGGGGCGGCGCGGCCAAGGACATAGACCCCGCCGACGTGGCGGCGTTTCTGGACTTTTGCCGGGCCAAGGACATCGACCGCCTTGTGGCCCACGCGCCATACACCCTGAACCCCTGCGCGGAGAAGGAGAACGTGCGCCAGTTCGCCCTGACGGCCTTTGCCGACGACCTGCGGCGCATGGAATACACCCCCGGCCAGTACTACAACTTCCACCCCGGCAGCCACGTGGGCCAGGGCCTCGACGTGGGCATCGAAAAGATCGCGGACGTGCTGAACCAGGTCCTCTTCCCGGACATGGCCACCACGGTCCTGCTGGAGACCATGGCCGGCAAGGGCAGCGAGGTCGGCGGCAGGTTTGAGCAATTGCGCGCCATCATCGACCGGGTGACGCTCTCGGACAAGCTGGGCGTGTGCCTGGACACCTGCCACGTCTGGGACGCGGGCTACGACGTGGTGCATGACCTGGACGGGGTCCTGACGGCCTTTGACAGGGCGGTGGGCCTGGACCGCTTAAAGGCGGTGCATCTCAACAACAGCCTGAACGACGCCGACTCCCACAAGGACCGCCACGCCAAACTCACCGAGGGCCGCATGCCCCTGGACGCCATCGAGCGCATCGTGCGCCACCCGGCGCTGGAAAAATTGCCCTTCATTTTGGAGACGCCCAACGACGACGCGGGCTACGCCGCCGAGATTTCCCTCGTCCGCAAGCTGCACGGGTAATACATACTTTTCCCCGCCGCCGGAAAAACTAACGCCGGTGATGAAACGATGAAGGACGATTTCACGCTGGGTCCGGGCGTGCCTTTGGGCTTTGGCATGGCCCTGGCCCAGAACCCGGACGCCATGGAGGTATTCTCCGGCTTGACGGAGGACCAGCGGCGGCAGGTGCTGGCCAAGACCCGGCGCATCCGCTCCAAGTCCGAGATGCGCTCCTACGTGGACTCGCTGGTAGGGCTGGACATCTCCGACATTTGAACCCGGACCGGACGCGTAGTGCGTCCGGTCCGCGCTTTTACCCCCCCGCAAACCCTTGGAAACAGCCCCATTCTACGAATCGGAGAGAGCCCGTTGAACGAATGGGAGAGCGGGTTTTTCCCAAGGAGAGCGGCTATCCGAACCATGGGTTGCGGTTTTGCCCGCCGGCGCGTTATGATAGGCCCGTGAGAGATTTTGAGGAGGACTGCGTATGTTTCAGATCTTCACGGACCTGGCCGCCAACATCCCCCAGGAGCTGGTGGACCGGTGGCATATCGGGATCGTACCCATCTACTGCGAGGTGGACGGCAAGCGCCTGGACGTGTCCCAGGGCTTTGACGGCCCCGCCTTTTACGCCGCCATGCGCGCCGGGGCGAAGACCCGCACGTCCATGCCCGCCCCGGCGGTGTTCACGGACGCCTTTCGCCCGGCGCTGGAGCGTGGGGAGGACGTGCTGTACATCGGCATGTCCAGCGGCATCAGCGGCACCGTGGGCCTGGCCCGGACCGTGGCGGCGGAGCTGGGCGAGGAATTTCCCGACCGGAAGCTGGCCGTGATCGACACAAAGGCCGCCTCCCTGGGCGAAGGGCTGGAAGTGCTGTTCGCGGCTGAAGAGCGGGAAAAGGGCTGCGATTTTGACGACGTGGCGGCCCGGACCCAGGACAAGAGCGACCACATGTTCCAGATATTCACCGTGGAGGACCTGGAATATCTGCGCCGGGGCGGGCGGCTGCACAGCGCCGTGGCCGTCGTTGGCAACATGCTCAACGTCAAGCCGGTGCTTTTCGGCGACCAGGACGGGCACATCGTCCTGCGGCACATGAACGTAGGCCGCCGCCGGAGCCTGGACACTCTGGCGGCGAAGTACAAGGAATTTTGCGCGGACAAATCGGCCCCGGTGGGCCTTGCCCACTGCGACAGCCCCAAGGACGCGGCCGTGGTGGTCCAGAAGCTGCGGGACGCGGGCTGCACCGGCGAGGTACTCACCGTGTGCTACGAGCCGGTCACCGGCTCCCACGTCGGCCCCGGCACCGTAGCCCTGTTCTTCTACGGACCTCGTCGGAGCACGCAAGGCTAGGCCGGGATTCGCCGCAAGCGGCAAACCCCGGATAGCCAGCGGCTCCTCCTCTCCCCACGCGGTAAGCGTGCCGCGTGGGGACCCCGTTCAAAAATGTTGCCGCCCTCGGGCGGCAATTTGATTAGCGCCGGAGGCGCACATTATGGACGGCCCCTTTGTGTAAAGGGGGCTGTCGCCGCCGTCAGGCGGTGACTGGGGGATTGTCCCCTCGCGCCGCAGCGCTGCCCCCCTCTGACGAGGGTCTGTCAGCGCCTTGCGCTGACTGGAGGGTTGTCAATCCCCCAAAACCTGCAATTCAGGTCGCATTTTCTGCATTTCAGGACAAAACCATTGACGTCCTCCCGCCGTTCCGCTACTATGATGGCGTAAAATATAACCACAAGGAGGAACCGCCATGACCGACGAAAAGAAGCTCCCTGACGAGGCTCTGAATACCGTTTCCGGCGGACAGATCGTATTTACTTCCGAGGAGGAGGCAAGACAGGCCTGGGAAAACTTTCAGCAGTTTTTACGCACGAAGAACAATACGGATCCGGACCCGGAGCCATAAACAAAGGGGTCCCCGTTCAAAAATGTTGCCGCCCTCTGGGCGGCAATTTTATTTAGCGGTGTGCGCCTCTTCCTTATGGAAAGCCTCCCCTGTGTAAGGGGAGGTGGGCGCCGCTTTGCGGCGCTCGGAGGGGTTGTTACCAGTCTTAAAGCATGGTAACAATCCCCCAGTCTCGTCGCCGCTCGCTGGGCTAGGCCGTGATTTGCCGCAAGCGGCAAACCCCGGATAGCCCGCGGCGTCTCCTCTCCCCACGCGACAAGCGTGCCGCGTGGGGACCCCAAAAGGCCGGCGCCAGCCCCCTTTACACAAAGGGGCCTTTCAAAAATGTTGCCGCCCATTGGGCGGCAATTCAATTCCCATCCAGCAAATCCGCCGCGGCCTCCGGGAAGCCCCGGCTGTCCTCCGGCCGGGAGAACAGCAGCTTTTCATCCTGGGCCACCCGCACGCCCCGGGCGCTGATACGCACCCGCCGACAGGCGCCAGGGCCGAACAGCTCGTCCATCGCGGCCTTATACGTCTCGAAGCATTCCTCCGGCATCAGGGCCTGGACATACCCGGCGAAGCCGCCGCTGTGCACCCGCCACGCGCCCTTGCCGTCCAATATCTGGCCCGAGGTCTCAAGCCCCCATATGAGCCCGTCGCCGCAGGTGTCGTTGCGGGCGTTGCGCAAGAGCATCTCCGAGCTGCGGCCGGACTGGTTCATCAGCTCCATGTACCGCCCGCCGTCCCGCAGGCCTAAGGCGTCCGCCATGGACGCCACCCGCCATGTCTCGTCGAAAAAGTGTCTGGCCCGCATCCACTTGGGGTCGTCCTGGTGCTTGGGCCATTCCTCGTTGAACACCGGCCCCCGGACCATCGCCAAAAATGGCTCGCCGAAAAACCGGGCCACCTCCGCCATATCCTCGGATATCTGGGCATACTCCGGCGCGGCCTGGGATTCGCTGCCGCCGGTGTCCGTCAGGCACATGACCAGGCCCAGGGATTCAAAGTCGCACTGGATGGGCACGACCTTGTTTTCCAGCAGGTCCACGTACACCACCCCGCCCATGGCGCAGGGCAGCGGGTCAGACAGGCCGCAGGGCTTGCCGTACCACCGGGACTCCACCCGCTGGACCATCCGGGCCAGCTCTTCCGGGTCGATCTGCGCGCCGGAAAACGTAGCCAGGATAAAGCCTATGAGCACGGTGAACGCCGAGGAGGAAGAAAGCCCCTGCCCCGGCTTTAAGTCGTTGAACACATACGCGTCAAAGCCCCGCAGGCCGGAAACGCTCTGGCCGATCTCACCGGCCATGCCGCGCACCAGCGCCGCGGAGCTGCCCTGCTCCTTCTCGTCCGGCCATGGCCGGCTCAGTTCCACTTCAATGGGGTCAAAGCCCCGGCTGAACACACGGATAACGCCGTCGTCGTTGGGCTCCGCCTCGGCCGCAACGCCCACGTCCAGCGCCGCCGCCATCACGCGGCCCCGCTGCATATACGTATGGTTCCCGGCCAGCTCCATGCGTCCCGGGCAGAAAAATCGCGTCATAAGTCCCTCTGCCGCTTTCTTTTTTGCACTAACTATCATTATATAATTGCTTTCCGTGCGAATCAACGCTATAATGTGTAAATAAAATTACAAAAATTAAAATTCATTTGCTTGTGGAGGATGCTATGGACAGAGACAAAAAGCTGAATTTCACGATGCTGTGCGATTTTTACGAGCTGACCATGGGCAACGGCTATCTGGCGGCGGGGATGCAGGACCGGATCACCTACTTCGACCTGTTCTTCCGCACGGTGCCGGACGGGGGCGGCTTCGCCATCGCGGCCGGCCTGGACCAGGTCATCGACTACATTAAGGACCTGCACTTCGACCCCGAGGACATCGAGTATCTGCGGGGCAAGAACTGCTTCTCCGAGGAATTTCTGGACTATCTGGCCAACTTCCAGTTCACCGGGGATATCTGGGCGGTGCCGGAGGGCACGCCTGTGTTCCCGCGGGAGCCGCTGCTGGAGGTCCGGGCCCCGGCCATCCAGGCCCAGCTTTTGGAGACGTACATGCTGTGCGTGATAAACCACCAGAGCCTGATCGCCACCAAGGCCAACCGGATAGTCCGCTCCGCCAAGGGCCGGACGGTGCTGGAATTCGGCTCCCGCAGGGCCCAGAGCTCTTCCGCCGCCATCGTCGGCGCCAGGGCGGCCTACATCGGCGGGTGCGCGGGAACTGCCTGCGCCATCAGCGACCAGCTCTATGGGGTGCCGGCCGGGGGGACCATGGCCCACGCATGGGTGCAGATGTTCGACACGGAGCTGGACGCCTTCCGGGCATACTGCCGGACCTATCCCGACAAGAGTACACTGCTGGTGGACACTTACGACACGCTGCACAGCGGCGTGCCCAACGCCATACGGGCCTTTGACGAGATCTTAAGGCCCCTGGGCATCAAAAAATGCGGCATCCGCCTGGACTCCGGCGACCTGGCGTATCTATCCAAACAGGCCCGGAAAATGCTGGACGCGGCGGGCTGGACCGAGTGCACCATCACCTGCTCCAACTCCCTGGACGAGTACCTGATACGGGACCTGCTGGACCAGGGGGCGTGCATCGACTGCTTCGGCGTGGGCGAGCGGCTGATAACCGCCAAGAGCGACCCGGTGTTCGGGTGCGTCTACAAGCTGGTGGCCGTAGAGGACGAAAAGGGCCATATCACGCCAAAGATAAAAATCAGCGAGAACACCGCCAAGATCACCAACCCGCATTTTAAGAAGCTGTGGCGGTTTTACGCCCGGGACACGGGCAAGGCCATCGCCGACTACATGAGCCTGCACGACGAGCAGGTGGACGACAGCGCCGACATGGAGATATTCGACCCGGACGACACCTGGAAGCGCAAGACGGTCTATGACTTCCAGGCCAAGGAGCTGCTGGTGCCCATTTTCCAAAACGGCAAGCTGGTCTACCGCCAGCCCACGCTGGAGGAAGTGAAGGCCTACTGTGCACAGCAGGTGGACACTCTCTGGCCGGAGGTACAGCGGTTCGAGAACCCCCACGGGTACTATGTGGACCTGTCCCAAAAGCTCTGGGACATCAAAAACGACCTGCTCCGGAGGTAGACATAACAACCGCCCACCCTGGGACATTACGGGACATTTTGGGACATGATCGGGCCAAAATGGGACAAGAATGGGACACAAATGGGACACGAATGGGACAAGATGGGACAAGAAATGGACAAAACGGGCGGTCAATTTGCCCGGACGGAAATGCTTCTGGGCCGGCCGGCCATGGAGGCGCTCGCCGGCGCCCATGTGGCCGTTTTCGGCATAGGCGGCGTGGGCGGGCACATATGCGAGGCCCTGGCCCGCAGTGGCGTGGGCAGCTTTGACCTCATCGACGCCGACCGGGTGAGCCTGACGAACCTGAACCGCCAGATCATCGCCACCCACGCAACCCTGGGAAGACCCAAGGTCCAGGTCATGCAGGAGCGTATTTTGGAGATAAACCCCCAGGCCCAGGTGCGGGTCTGGGATCGGTTCTTCCTGTCCGAAAATGCCGGGGAATTCCCCTTTGATACGTACGACTATGTGGCGGACGCGGTGGATACGGTGTCCGCCAAGCTGGCTCTGGCTGAAAACTGCGCCAGGGCGGGGGTCCCCCTCATCAGCGCCATGGGCGCTGGGAATAAGCTGGACCCCACGGCCTTCCGGGTGTCGGATATCTACGAGACAAAAAACGACCCCCTGGCGCGGGTGATGCGCCGGGAGCTTCGCAAGCGGGGTATAGAGCGGCTCAAGGTGGTCTGGTCTGAGGAAACGCCCATCCGGCCTGAGAACGGGTCGGTCCCCGGCAGCACGGCCTTCGTGCCCTCCGTGGCGGGGCTCATTATGGCCGGTGAGATCGTGAAGGACCTGACCGCCAATGTCAGGAGGGAACAGCGCCCATGAACGATATCATGCTGGACGAGGCCCAGAGGCGGCAAAGGGCCGAAAACAGCCTCATCAAGAAGTTTCGGAAGCAGCTTTGGAGCCCCTTCACCAGGGCGCTGATGGAATATCAGCTCATCCAGGACGGGGATAAGATCGCGGTGTGCCTGTCCGGGGGCAAGGACTCCATGGTCATGGCCAAGCTCTTCCAGGAGCTTTTGCGCCACGGCAAGCAGAATTTCCAGGCCGAATTTCTGGTCATGGACCCGGGCTACAACGAGCCAAACCGGCGGATGATAGAGGAAAACGCCAGGGTTTTAGGCGTGCCCATCCATATTTTCCAGTCGGAGATATTCGACGTGACGGCCCAGGTGGGCGGCTCGCCCTGCTATCTGTGCGCCCGTATGCGCCGGGGGTATTTATACAGCCAAGCCCGGGAGCTTGGCTGCAATAAAATAGCGCTGGGCCATCATTACGACGACGTTATCGAGACGATTTTAATGGGCATGCTCTACGGCGGGCAGATCCAGACCATGATGCCAAAGCTGCACAGCACCAACTTCCCGGGCATGGAGCTGATACGGCCGCTGTATCTCGTCCGGGAGGCGGACATCATCCGCTGGCGGGACTACAACGGTCTTAACTTTCTCCGGTGCGCCTGCAAGCGAACGGAAAGCTGCGAGGCGGAGCAGAGCTCCAAGCGGGTCCAGGTGAAAAAGCTCATCGCGGAGCTGGCCCAACAGGACCCGGTCATTGAAAAGAACATATTCCGCAGCGTGGAAAATGTGAACCTGAACACCGTCATCGCCTATAAGAAGGACGGTGTGAAGCGCCACTTTCTGGACGGGTACATCCAGCAGGGGTGAGGGTTAATTCAACTGCTCCCCGGCGGTGACGAAATTGGAGGCCACATAGCCGTAGCCATCGTTGAAGCGTATCTGATACCAGCCGTCCGACAGGCCGGCGGACACCATCTTCGCCCCGGCGTCCACGGTGGTCAATATTTGATAGCCCGTGCCGGGGCCGGAGCGCACGTTCACGGCGGCGTCCGCCGTCAGGAGCGTGAGCGTGGGGCAGTCCGGGGCGGACATGTCCTGCACGTACGTGGCGCTGACGTAGGCCCGCTGGGCCATATACATGACCTCATACCAGCCGTCCTCCGGGCCGCTCAGGCAGGGCAGCACCGTCCCGGCCTCCACCATGCCCAGAGGGTCCTTATCCGTATTGGGCTCGGGCCGCATGTTCACGGCGGCGGTGGCCACAAGCTGCCGGTCTTGCCGGTCCGGGTCAGCGGCGTCTACCGTCTCGGTGGCGCCGTCTTTTTCTATCTCCAGCGTGCGGGCGGGCGTGGGGGTGGGCTTGGGCTTGGCGTCCTTTTCCATGGGCCGGTCCGCGTTGTTGTATAAAAGCCCCAGCTGGCGGTCAAAGCGCAGATAGGTCCCCGCCAATATGCCCCGGCCGGTGAACTGATAGGCCCCGTCGGGTTCCCTGGTCACGCCGGTGAAAAACTCGTCGAAAAGGCCGCTGGCCTCCGTCCCCCAGGTCACGGACCCGGCCACAGCCCCGTCCTGAAACGCCTTGAGCACGATGGTCAGGTCGGGCTGCATCTCGTCCGTCCAGGTGCCGGCCAGGCGGGACCAGTCCTCCTGGGAGGACTGCACTTCCTCCTGCCCGTCGGGCGTCCAGGCCCCGTCGGCATAGCGGAACGTGAGCTGGGCGCTCGTCACCGCGTCGCAGTAGGCGTCCTGGGTCTCGTAGGTGTAGGAGACCGTCTGGGTCTTTTTGTCGGTGGTGTTGGCGGTTATCACCGCGCCGCCGGGGAGAAACCCGGTCAGCTCCGAGTTGGCCAGACCCGCCGGGGAGCGAAACAGGAAAAACCACACCGCGCCCCCCGCCAGGGCGACGATGAGCAGAAATACCAGCACCGGCAAAAGCCGGGAGCCGCCGCGTTTGGGTTTGGACATAGGGAGCCACCTCCAAAGGGATTTACATAACAACATTATAGCAGAATGGTGGGCGTGTTACAACACAAAAAAGATCGCGGCCGGGAAAACTTCCCTGCCGCGATTAAAACGCCGCTGCGTTCCCTATGCGCCTGTGGTGCAAGCGCCGGGAGCGGCGGTTTCAAGCGTTTGCGATAATACAGATGATTGACGAATATCAAAAGAAACAGATTCATCCCCCATGGAGAAAGTAAGCTCTAAAGGCTTTTCATCATCTATGATGGATTCCGGAATGGCAAACACTATGATCCCTGATTTTGTGATCAGGGGGTTAAAAAATCGATCATGCAGATCATCGGTCAAACCCATCAGTTTACTCGCGGAAAATTCATAATCTTCATCATAATAAAGATAAGCTTGCAAGTCCGTATCAAAATAAACAGAAGGCAAAAATGTTTCTGCCTGTTTACCGGTGTTGGACACCGTTAGATCAACGACGAGGTATTGATCGCCTTCATCGGCAGTAAAAGACATAAAATCATTTATACTGATCGAATCGGTGAAATAGTGATCATCCAGCGTGATTTCCCATACCCCGATGGTATCGGATTGCACACTGTCCGGGTCCGGGGACGGTGTTGGACTATCTGTAAAGCCGCATTGACAAATCAAAAGTAAGCTGATCAGGCTGACAAGCACTTTTTTCATGACAATTCCTTTCATTTACGATAATGTATACCCTATGCGCCTACTACTTCTTTTCTCTGTTCCGTATTGGCGGGATCACAGGCCAAGGAGCGGAGCACGGACAGGGCAAGCTGCCGGCCCTGATCGTTCATTCCCATGAACAGCTTCAGAATCTCGGCGGCTTCACTGCCAAATTCACCGGAAACATAGTCATAGGCAGATGTGCCTTCATTGGTGGGCCGGGGATCATTGGAAAAAGCTAAAAGGTAACTGGGGTGGACCCCAAACAGCGCCGACAGGGCTTCAATGGTGGAGCGGGGTATATTTGTCACCTTCCCGTTTTCCCACTTGGAGACGGCGGATTCCTTCACCCCCATTTTGGCAGCAAGCTCTTTTTGGGACAAATGCGCGTGTTTGCGGCAATCTCTGATCCGCTGGGCCATTGTCATTAAAAGACACCTTCTTTCAAAAAGCGTCTTAATAGTAACATGGAAATAATCGTAGTTCAAGTATAATGTGCGCCTGTGGCGCAAGCCGGGGACACCTTTGGCGAGAGCAGTGGGCGTCCGACATTACAATCCCCCCGAGCCGCCATTCGGCGGCCCACCCCCCTTTGACAAGGGGGGCTTTCAATATGGAATGTCCCCGGCGGAGCCGGGGACACCTTATTATTTTTATTCGCCAAATATCTTGGCGATGTCGATGGTTTCAAAATCTCCCTGCCAGGTTATGTCGGCGTCGGCCGTTATCTGGTCCAGGAGGGCGTAAAACCGGTCGCTGGCCGCGGCGGCGCGCAGGGCCGCGGAGGACCCGCCGGTGGTCGTATACGTGCCGTCCGGGTCCACGGGCAGACGGAGGATGATGTGATAGCCGTAGTCCGACTCAACCGGCTCGGAGAGGCCGTATTCCTCCAGGCCGGCGGTGGTGTCCTCAAAGACCGGGACCATCACGCCGGAGCCAAAGGTGTACCCGTCCGGGTTGGCGGCAAGGCCCGAATCCTCGGAGTGCTCCTGCATCAGCTCATCGAAAAGCGCTTCCAGAGCCCCAGGGTCGTCCTGCACAGCGGCAAGCTGGTCGTAAAGCTCGTCGGCCTGGGCCTTCTTCTCCGCCTTTTCCTCGTCGGAAAGGGCCTCGTTCGTCTCGGGGTCGATGGTCATGAGCAGAATGTGCTTGCAGCGCATCAGGCCCTCCTCCTCGGCGTAGGCCAGGGCGTCATCGTCCGGCAGGTCCGCGCCGTCCGCGCCGTAGAGCTTCTCGGACAGCTTGTCCGACAGAAGGCTCACGCCGCTCAGGTAGTCCAGAAGGTCCCGGGTCATGAACTGGCCGTCCAGGTATTCGGCGTAGGCGTCCAGCTCTTCCTCGGTGGTCTCGCCGTCGCCGTCGCCGTAATCGTCCACGGCCTGCTCGTAGGCGTCTTGCAGGGTCTGCTGGTCCTGCTCGTCCAGAGAGACGTTTTCCCGCTCCGCCAGGGTCTGGACCGCCCGGTATACGAAAAGCTGCTCCGAGGCGCTTTTGCGGACCATGGAGGCGTTGTCCAGCTCTGTGTCAAAATCCTGGCCGTCCCAGCCATTGAACGGCATGCCCATGGCGGCCATATACTTCACATAGCCGGCGAAATAGTTCAGCCAGTAGTAATACTCCCGCCAGGTGGCCTCCTTGCCGTCGTAGGTCAGGACCACATCGTCCGGGTCGAAGGCGGCGTAGCCCAGGCCGGGGTCAGGCGTGGCGGTGGGCTCCGGCGTGGCCGTGGCGTCGGGGGCGTCGGTGGTCTCGGGAGCGGTCGTGGCCTCGGCAGTCTCGCCGGGGTCGTACTCCCGGATGGAGCCGGCGCCGCAGCTGGTGAGCAGAGCGGCCGCCAGACACAGGCATAACAGCACGGTGAAAGATCTGCGCATAGAAAGGTCCCCTTTGCATCGTTGGTATCGCAAGCAGTATAGCACAATTTAAACCACGCAACAAGCGCCCTTGACGGAAAACCGTCCCGGTGCTAAGATGTATTGAATATTGGTAACACTTTGCTGTTCCTGTGGGAGGGCCTATGAAAATCATCGTTGTGGGCGCGGGCAAGATCGGTCTGACGCTGACCCAATATCTGACAAGAGAGGGCCACGACGTGACGGTCATCGAGCGGGACCCGGAGCGGGTCACGCTGGTCAACACCACCCTGGACGCTATCACCATCGCAAGCCCGGTGGACATCGAGGCGCTGCGCATGGCCGGAGCCGCCACCGCCGACCTGCTCATTGCGGCAACGGATTCGGACGAGTCCAATATCCTGTGCTGCATGGTGGGGCGGAAGCTGGGCGTGAAGCACACGATCGCACGGGTGCGCCGTCAGGACCATTACGAGACGGTCATGCTCCTGCGGGATGAGCTGGGTCTGTCCATGACCATCAACCCGGAATATGACGCGGCCGGCGAGATCAGCCGGGTGCTGCGGTTCCCGTCCGCGGCCAAGGTGGAGCCCTTCGCCAAGGGGCAAGCCGAGCTGGTGGAGTTCCGGCTGGGGGAAAATAACCCCCTGTGCGGCATGACGCTGAAAAACTTCCCCAACAAGTTCGACCGGGGCGTGCTGATATGCGCCGTGCGCCGGGGCGACCAGGTCCATATACCCGGCGGCGATTTTGTTCTGCAGGCCGGGGACAGCGTGAACGTGGTGGGCGCGCCAAAGCATATCCACGCCTTCTTCCGGTCCATGGCCATCTTCCAGAAGAGCGCTCGGGACGTGATGGTGGTCGGCGGCGGCATGGTGGGCGTGTATCTGTGCCGGCAGCTGCTGGGCATGGGTATCCGGGTGCGCATCATCGAGCGGGACCCGGACAAATGCGATAAAATCAAGGACGCGCTGCCCCACGCCATCGTGATCTGCGCCGACGGGTCCAGGCCCAGCACGCTGGAAGAAGAGGGCCTGGAGGATATGGACGCGCTGGTGGCCATCACCGGCTCCGACGAGATCAATATCATCCTGGGGGCATATGCCCGCAGGGCGGGCGTGAACAAGGCCGTGGCAAAGGTCAACGAGGACAGTTTGCTGCCCGTGGCGGAGCACATGGGCCTGGAAGAGCCGGTGCAGCCAAGGTATATCACCGCCCAGCAGGTGCTGCAATACGTGCGCAGTATGGAAAATGCCAGCGGCAGCTCCGGCGTGGAGATGCTGCGGCGTATATTGGACGGCAAGCTGGAGGTGCTGGAATTCCGGGCGGGGGTCAGCAGCCCCTGTGTGGGGGTGACGCTGCGGGACCTGCCCACCCGAAAAGACGTGCTGGTGGCCGCCATTATCCGGGACGGCAAGTGCCTCATACCCGGCGGCGACGACGAGATATGGGCGGGCGACAGCGTGCTGGCCGTGACCACCAAGCGGGGCATGAGCCGCCTGGAAGATATTCTGAGAGGGTAAGCGGCGGTGAACTATCGGATCATCATCAGCATCCTGGGCCGGGTGCTCATCATAGAGACGGGGCTGCTGCTGGCGCCGCTGGCGGTGGCGCTGCTGTATGGGGAGAGTCCCATGCCGTTTCTGTGGACCATCGGGCTGTGCCTTGCGGCGGGCGGTATTTTGTCCGCTGTGAGCCAGAAGCGCCGGGGCAGTCTGCGGCCGCGGGAGGGGTTCGTGTCCGTGACCCTGAGCTGGATATTCATAAGCCTGTTCGGGGCGTTGCCTTTCGTCTTTTCCGGGGCTATACCCAATTATATCAGCGCCCTGTTCGAGATCATCTCCGGCTTCACCACCACAGGCGCGTCGGTGCTGGCAGAGGTAGAGAGCGTGCCCAAGGGCGTGCTGTTCTGGCGCAGCTTCTCCCACTTCATCGGCGGTATGGGCGTGCTGGTGTTCATGATGGCCATATTGCCCACCGACGACGAGCACTCCATGCATTTGCTGCGGGCCGAGGTACCCGGGCCGGTGAAGGGGAAACTGGTGCCCAAGATGCGGGACACGGCCAGGGTGCTGTATCTCATCTATATGGCGATGACGCTGGTGGAGGTCGTGCTGCTGCTGTTCGGGGGCTTGAGCCTGTTCGACGCGCTGACCACCGCTTTCGGCACCGCCGGTACCGGCGGGTTTTCCGTGCGCAACGCCAGCATCGGGGCCTATAACAGCGCGTACGTGGATATCGTGGTCAGCGTGTTCATGGTGGCATTCGGCGTGAACTTCAACCTGTACTATATCGTGCTGGTGCGGCGGAGCTGGAAGGGCTTCAAGAGCCAGGAGCTGGGGTGCTATCTGCTGGTGGTGGCCGCAGCGACGGTCACCATCGCGCTCAATATCATACACCAGTATGAGAATATTTTGCAGGCTTTGCGGTATTCCTTCTTCCAGGTGTCCTCCATCGTCACGACGACCGGCTTCGCCACCGCCGACTTCGACAAGTGGCCCAGCTATTCCAGGGCGCTGCTGGTGCTGCTGATGCTCATGGGCGCATGCGCCGGCAGTACCGGCGGCGGCACAAAGGCCGCACGGCTGGTGATACTCACGAAGACCATATGGGGGGAGATACGCCACCTGGTGAACCCAAGGCGGGTGGCCCACGTCACACTGGACGGAGAGCGGCTGGACAGCGACGCGGTGCGCAATACCATGGTGTATTACATGCTCTACGCCCTGTTCGCGTTGGGGGCATTCCTGCTGCTGAGCGTGGAAAATTACGATCTGGAAACGACGCTCACAAGCGTCATAAGCTGCCTTTCCAACATAGGCCCCGGCCTGAGCCTGGTGGGTCCCACCGGGAACTTCGCCATTTGGAGCGGGCCAAGCAAACTCATACTGAGCCTGTGCATGCTGGTGGGACGGCTGGAGATATTCCCGGTGCTCACATTGTTCGCCGCCGGGTTAAGACCGGGAAGGAAAGGGAAAAAGCGGGCGTGAGGGGCTCGTCCTTAGACCAACAGCAATCCCCCCGCCCGCCGATGGCGGGCACCCCCCTTTGACAAGGGGGGCTTCGATAAGGTAGTATTGAAATGTCTCTCCCCCAGTCACGCATACGCGTGACAGCCCCCTCGTCAGAGGGGGCCTTTTTATATGGAAAATTCATTTAAAATAACCTCCCCCTGATGGGGGAGGTTTTCAAAGCGGGATATCTTCTTCGTCCATGAGGGCGATGGCGTTGGCGGACAGGAGTTTGGCGGTGACGCCCATGCCGGGGATCACATGGCCGGTAAACGTGCCGTCGTACACCGCATGGACGCCGCAGGAGGGGCTGCGGGCCTTCAAGATGGCGTGGGTCACGCCGTGCTTTTGGCAGAAGGCCAGAGCCTTTTCCGCGCCCAAGTTGAACTCGGCCGTTACGTCCTCCCCTGCCCTGCTGTAGACCCGCCCGTCCCGTATCTCGCTGGGGAGCCTTGGCGACGGCAGACCGGAGGCGCGCTCCGGGCAGAAGACCACATAGTCTTTATCTTTCAAAAATTCCCGGACGGCGGCGTTGTCGTTGTTGCCGCCGTTATATTTGCAGTCGTGGCCCAAAAGGCACGCGCTGACCAGGTACTTACTCATAGTTACACAGAAGGAATATGGGCTTGATCTGGACCACCTCGTCGTACTCCTCCTGCTCCACCTGGACGGAGGAATTGAGGGCACGCAGGTCCTTTTTCAGAAGGTCAAACGCCTTGTCCACGCTCTTGGCGCGGCCCTCCCGGATGATGCGTATCATCCGGTCCAGGACGATGGGGTGAGCGTACTGGGGCGGCACGGGAAAGTCCGGGCCGATGAAGTCTTTCATGGCGTCCCTGGCCTGTTCCCACTCCCGGTCGATGGTGCGGGTGTTGTTTTTGGCCGTGGGCAGCACGTGGGCCCCGGCGAAAAAGAACACGGCGGCCAGACCCAGCAGCGTCCAGTAAATGCCCGTCCGGTCGTGGGTCACAAGGGCGTAAACGCCGTAAGCCGCGGCCAGGGCGCCGGCTATCACGATCGCCAGGGCCACCCACTTGTAGGCCGGGTTGGCCTGGTCGTTGCGGCGCTTGTTCTTGGCGGCGCGGGCCAGACGGTTGGACCGGGCAGGGTCGTTTTCCAGGACCTTTTTCGCCCGCTCCAGCTCGTCCCAGGCGGCCTGGGCCTCCGGGGTCAGCTCCTTCAAAAACCGGGCTGCCTCCCGCTCGGCCTTGGCCCGCAGCTTTCGCTCCGCCTCCACGCTGTGCAGCGGCACGTCCGGCCGGACCCGGCTGAAGGCGAACAGAAAGCTGTCCACGTCCTCTTCCCGCTTGAAGTTGCACTGCTTCACCTGGCCGTTGTCGTACTCCACCACCAGGTAGGGGATGGAGGCGAACACGCCCCGGCCGGTGAAGCCGCCCTTGCTCATGGCCACGCGCTTGAAGATGCGCTTGACGGACTTTATGGGCAGATAGAACCGGCGCTCGAAATAGAAGCTGTTCAGGAAGATAAGCTCCTTGCCGATGCCGCAGGGGCCGTAGCGCCGGCAGGACTTTTTCTCCGCTTTCACGGTATCGTCGGCCACGGCGATACGGCCAAGCTGCTTGGGTTTGAATATCATGGGAAACTCCTCCCTGTTAAGAGGACGGCGGAGGAGCGTGGCCCCTCCGCCGTTCGGATCAGGTATGTTGGAAAACTTACTTGGCCACAGCGGCCTTGGCCTTGTTGGCGGCGACCATGAAGATCGCGAAGAACACCACGGCGCAGACAATGCCCACGGGGTAGGCGATCTTGGTGCTCAGGCCCAGGCACTCGGAGCCGGCGCAGAAGTAGGTGATGGACACCGCGCTCATGAA
>CANQKA010000028.1 GCA_947624395.1 uncultured Oscillospiraceae bacterium | reverse complement strand
CGGCTTCCTTTTGGCCTTTTCGGGCTTTTTCTCGTTCAACGCGCATCACTCTTTTCCGTTTCAGATTTACAGCACCGACGGTGTACGGCTGCATGGTTTGCAAACATGATATCATGATTGTGCCAAATTAGCAAGAAGTAATTCCGGAATTTTTGAGCAAAATGCTCTATTAGCAAAAAATTTCGCAAAAAAGCGCACAATTTCCAGAAAATCAGGCCGGTTTGCTTTGGCAGTTCTTGACAACTTGCCGTGCCGGTTGCTAGAATGGAGAAAACTGCGCAAAGGAGCGTTTGGAATGGACTATTACGCTATACCCGCCGAGACTTTGGGCCAGGGCGCGAAGATACCGGTATACCCCCTGGGGGACTCGGGCGAGGTGTTTTACGAGCTGGCCCAGCAGATGGTGGAGGCCATCCGGGCCAATAATGCCGCCGGGAAAAAGACGGTGTTCATCTGCCCGGTGGGGCCGGTGGGTCAGTACCCGATTTTTGTGCGCCTGGTGAACCGGGACAGATTGAGCCTGAAAAACTGCTGGTTCATCAATATGGACGAATACCTGAACGACGACGGGACCTATATCGACGAGGCCAGCCCCCTGTCCTTCCGGGGGTTCATGGCCCGGAACGTGTACGGCAAAATCGACCCGGACCTTCTCATGGACCCGGCCCAGCGGGTGTTCCCGGACCCGGCGGACCCGGGGCGGGTGGACGCGCTGATTGACCAGCTTGGCGGCGTGGACATCTGCTTTGGGGGCATCGGCATCAACGGCCACCTGGCTTTCAACGAGGCCAGAGAGGACATGACGGCGGAGGAATTTGCACGGCTGGGTACAAGGGTGCTGACCCTGAACCTGGAGACTCGCGCCGCCAACGCCATCGGCGACAGGGGCGGGGCCATCGACGCCATGCCGAAAATGGCCGTGACCATCGGCATCAAGCAGATACTGGCCGCCAGGAAGGTACGCCTGGGCGTGTTCCGGGACTGGCACCGGGCGGTGGTGCGTCAGGCGGCTTACGGCCCGGTGACGGCACATTTCCCCGCCAGCCTTCTGCAAGACCACCCGGACGCGGCCATCTACGCCAACGCCACGGCGTCGGGCCGGCCTTTCTGAGCCATGGACGCGGTTTTATTCCAAAACGGCCGGGTGTATGAAAACGGCCGGTTTACAGGCCGGGACCTGCTGGTGCTGGACGGGAAGATCGCCAAGGCGGACGCGCCGGTGCCGGCGGCGTGCGAGCGGGTAGACCTGGCGGGGAAAATGCTGGTCCCCGGCTTTATCGACATCCACACCCACGGGGGCGGCGGCGTGGACGTGAACGCCGCCGACGGGGAGGGCTTTGCCCGTATCGCCCGGTTTTTCGCCTCCCACGGCGTCACCGGGTGGCTGTGCAGCGTGCTGACGGACACGGAGGAGGCCACGCTGCGGTCCATCGGATACGCCAGGGCGGCGATGGCCGGACCCGTGAATGGCGCACGGCTGCTGGGCATTCACCTGGAAGGGCCGTTTTTGGCCCCGGCATACAAAGGGGCGATGCCGGAATACCTGCTGCGGGAGGGCGACGCGGACCTATTTTATAAGTACCAGACCGCGGCGGACGGCGCGGTGAAGTACATTACCGTGGCCCCGGAGGTACCCGGCGCGGTGGACATGATACGGGCCATATCCGGCGACGTGACCGTGGCCATCGGCCACTCCGGCGCGGACTATGAGACGGCTATTGCCGCCATCGACGCGGGGGCGAAGGCCGCCACCCACACGTTTAACGCCATGGGCCTTTTCCACCAGCACAGGCCGGCCATCATGGGGGCCGTGCTGGAGCGGGACGTGTGCTGCGAGGCCATATGCGACGGCCGGCACCTGCACCCAGGCACGGTGCGGATGCTTTTATCCTGCAAGGGCTGGGATAAGGTGGTGGCCATCACCGACTCCATCCAGGCCGCGGGCCTGCCCGACGGGCAGTATAAGCTGGGGGTGAACGACGTGGTGGTCCAGGACGGGGACGCGGTGCTGGCCGATACCGGCGTCCGGGCCGGGTCCACGCTCACCTGCGACCGGGCATTGCAAAATCTTGTCCGCTTCACCGGGCAGAGCGTGGAAAAGGTCCTGCCCCTGCTGACGGAAAACCCCGCAAGGCTCATCGGCCTCGCGGGCAAGGGCGCCATCGGACCCGGCATGGACGGGGATTTGACGGTGCTGGACGAGGACTTGTGCGTGCGGGCCGTGTACGTGGCCGGTGCGCGGGTATATGAAGCATAAATGATTTTATAAGGAGGATGACACTATGCCACTGGTACCTATGAAAGCCATTTTGGACGCCACGGAGAAGTATAACTACGCCCAGGGGGCGTTCAACGTCAATGCCGTCTGTCAGGCCAAGGCCGTGATAGAGGTCCACGAGATGTTCCGCTCCGCCGCCATTTTGCAGGGCGCGGACCTGGCCAACGCCTTTATGGGCGGTAGGACCGATTTCGCCAACGGCACGCTGGAGGACAAGAAAAAGGGCGCGCAGAACATCGCAAACGCCGTGAAGAAATACGCCGAGCACAGCCCCATTCCCGTGGCGCTGCACCTGGACCACGGCAAGAGCTTCGAGGCCTGCGAGGCCGCCATCGCGGGTGGGTACACCTCCGTGATGATCGACGGGTCCAGTCTGCCCTTTGACGAGAATGTGGAGCTTACACGGGAAGTGGTCAAGTACGCCCACGAGCGGGGCGTGACCGTGGAGGGGGAGCTGGGGGTCCTGGCCGGGGTGGAGGACCACGTGTTCGCCGCCAACAGCACCTATACCAACCCCCTGGACGCGGTGGACTTTTTCAAAAAGACCGGCGTGGACGCGCTGGCCATCAGCTACGGCACCAAGCACGGCGCCAACAAGGGCAAGGACACGGTCATTAGAAAAGAGATCGCCATCGCCACGAAAGAGTGCATGATGCACGCCGGTATCGAGGGCACCCTGGTGAGCCACGGGTCGTCTACCGTGCCCCAGTATATCGTCTCCGAGATAAACGCCCTGGGCGGCGATATCCACGACGCCTACGGCATCAAGAAAGAGCAGCTCAAGGAGGTTTCCAAGCTGGGTATCCGCAAGATCAACGTGGACACGGATATCCGTCTGGCGGTGACGAGAAATCTGCGTGAGCTGTTCCGGGATATGCCTGGTCTGCGGGAAAGCGCGTCCATCGGGCCCATATACCAGCTTCTGTGCGCCAACCCCGCCGCCTTCGACCCCCGTGTGTTCTTCCCGCCCATCATGGACACGGTGATGTACGGCAACGTGCCCGACCAGGACGTAGCCCGGATCGTGGACTGCATCGAGCGGGGCGTGAAGGAGGTCGTGGGCACGCTCATCGTGGAGTTCGACTCCGTGGGCAAGGCCCCGCTCATCAAGCCCGTCACCCTGGACGAGATGGCGGAGTATTACCGCAAGAAGGGGATCTAAAACATGGGCATGAACATCCTGGTGGCCCACGGCGGCGGGCCTACCGCCGTCATCAACTGCTCCTTGCAGGGCGTGGTGGAGGCGGCGAGGCGCTCGGGGCAGGTGGATAAAATTTATGCCGCCCGCTTCGGCGCGGAGGGCATTCTAAAAGATGACCTCATGGACCTCACGAGCGTCATCCCCGCCGTCGTCGCCCGGCTGGGGGACACCCCCGCCTCCGCCATCGGCTCCTGCCGCCGGAAGCTCACCGACGCGGACTACCCCGCCGTGCTGGAGACCTTAAAGCGGTTCAATATCAACGCTTTCTTCTATAACGGCGGCAACGACTCCATGGACACCTGCCACAAGATCGACGAGCTGGCCAAGCGGGAGGGCCTGGACCTGCGGGTCATCGGCATCCCCAAGACCATGGACAACGACCTGGTGCTGACGGACCACTGTCCCGGCTTTGGCTCCGCCGCCCGGTACGCGGCTTTGAGCGCCGCGGAGCTGGCTCTGGACGCCTCGGCCCTGCCCATCCATGTGGTGGTGCTGGAGCTCATGGGCCGCAACGCCGGGTGGGTCACGGCGGCCAGCGCCCTGGCGGCGCGGCTGACGAACTGCGAGGTTCTCACATATCTGCCGGAGCTTCCTGTGGACGAGGACAAAATGCTGGCCGACATCGAGCGGGCTTACGCCAAAGGCAACGGCCTTCTGGTGACGGTGAGCGAGGGCGTATGCGGCCCGGACGGGCGGCTCCTGGCGGACACCGGCATCGTGGACGGCTTCGGCCACACGGTCCCCGGCGGCACGGCCCAGCACGTGGCCGACGCCATCATCCAAAAGCTGGCTCTGAAGGCAAGGGCGGAAAAGCCCGGGCTTTTGGGCCGCGCCTCCATCCCGTACGTGTCCCAGGTGGACCGGCGGGAGGCCTATGACGTGGGCCGGACGGCCGTGGAAGCGGCACTGGCCGGAAAGAGCGGGTATATGGTATCCATCGAGGCCGTCCGCACGCCAAACTACCAAAGCAGTATGGGCTTCGTGCCCCTGGCGGAGGTTGCCAACGCGGAGAAGAAATTCCCCCAGGAATGGGTGGAGGGCGGCAATAAAATAGCCGACGCGTTTTTCGATTATGCCCTGCCGCTCATGGGCGGGGACCTGCCACAATACGCGATCTTGAGGTGAAAACATGAAGCATATCTATCTGAACCTGAAACGCTTTGACGTGCCGCCGGAGTACGGCGGCGTGAACCGGCTGGCCCCGGTGCAGGACTGGGGCGCGGCCGTGGTGCAGGGTACCCAGGAGGCTCTGAAAAAGTATGACCCGGCAAAGGTGGAATTTGTGCAGTATCTTCCGGAGGCCCATTTGCTGTCCGCCGCGGCTGCCCGGACCGAGGGCAGTCCCGTGAAGCTGGGCAGCCAGGGGGTGTACCGGATGGACACGGCCGTGGGGGGCAACTTCGGCGCGTTCACCACCAACCGCCCGGCCTCCATCGTGAAGGCCATGGGCTGCTCCGGGACCCTCATCGGCCACTGCGAGGAGCGAAACGACAAAAAGGGCGTGTTGGCCGAGGCCGGGTGTGCGGACATGTCCGCCGTGGACAGGCTCTTGAACCAGGAGATAAAATGTGCCCAGGCCCAGGGGCTGGACGTTCTGTACTGCATCGGCGAGACCAGCGAGGAACAGCCGGAATGGGAAAGCGTGCTGGGCCGGCAGCTGGACGTGGGGCTGGACGGGGTGGACAAGTCCGGGGTCGTCATCGGCTATGAGCCGGTGTGGTCCATCGGTCCCGGCAAGACACCCGCCGACAAGCCCTATATTACGAAGATTGCCCGGTTCGTGAAAGAGCGCACCGGCGGCATGGACGTGGTATATGGCGGCGGCCTGAAGGCCGACAACGCAGCCATGCTGGCGTCCATCGACGAGATCGACGGCGGGCTCATCGCCCTGACCCGCTTCACGGGCCAGATCGGGTTTTATCCCGAGGAATACCTGGAGATCATTCGGCTTTATTTGGGGGAGTGAGCGATATGAAACTGGAATTTGAGTATGGCAATGGCATGATGGCGGCGGAGCTGCCCGACTGGACGGACGTATTTATCCCCGGCGAGACGGTGGCGGACCCGCCCTGTTTGAAGCAGGACTGGGACAGCTTATACGCCGCCACGCTGGAGAGCATACGCCACCCCATCGGCATGCCCGCCCTGCGGGACATCGCCAGGGCGGGGGACAAGGTGGTGTTCGTCATCCCCGACATCGTCAAGGGCGGCAACCAGCCCACCAGCCACCGGAAGGTGGCCGTCCGTGCCTGTCTGGACGAGCTTTACAGCGTGGGCGTGGAGAAAAAGGACGTGCTGCTGCTCATCTCCAACGGTCTGCACCCCCGGGCCACCGTGCAGGAAATGCGCGCCATATTGGGCGACGAGATCTTCAACGAGTTCTATCCCACCGGCCAGCTCACCAGCCACGACAGCGAGGACTATGAACACATGGTGGACCTGGGCTATACAGCCTCCGGCGACCACGTGCTGATGAACAAGTACGTCTTCGACGCGGACGTGCCCATTCTGATCGGCCACACCCAGGGCAACCCCTACGGGGGCTATTCCGGCGGGTACAAGCACTGCGCCACCGGCATCACCCACTGGCGGAGCATCGCCGGACACCATATCCCAAGGGTCATGCACGGGGCCGACTTCGTGCCCGTGTCCACAAACAGCGTCATGCGCTCCAAGTTCGACGAGCAGGGCATGCTCATGGAAGAAAAAATGGGCAAAAAGTTCTTCTGCTGCGACGCGGTGCTGGACACCAAAAGCCGCCAGATCGAGATAAACTCCGGCTGGGCCAAGGAAATGCAGCCCGTGAGCTGGGCCACCGCCGACAAACGCACATACGTCCATTGGGCGGAGAAGAAGTACGACGTGGTGGTCTTCGGCATGCCCACCAACTTCCACTACGGCGCCGGCATGGGCACCAACCCCATCCAGATGATGCAGGCCCTGTCTGCCCAGGTGATACGCCACAAGCGGGTGCTCAGCGACCGGTGCGTGTTCATCGTGCCCAGCATATGCGACGGGTGGTTCCACGACGAGCGCTGGCCCTATCTGCGGGAGCTTTACGAGATGTTCCAGCACGACAGCATGAACATCCTGCCGGATATGGACAAGTACGGGGAGTACTTCGCCACCCGGAAGGAGTACACGGACAAGTACAGATTCGCCCACGCGTTCCATCCCTACCACGGCTTTTCCATGATGAGCTGCGGGCACCTGGCGGAGGAACACACCAGCGCCATCTATATCGTGGGCGCACGGGAGCCGGGCATCGCCCGGGGCATGGGGCTGAAGACGCGGGCCACCGTGGAGGAGGCTCTGGCCGACGCGGAGAAGAAGTACGTGGGGCCGCACCCCAATATTTTGGCCCTGCCGCGCACCTTCACCACCGCGGCGGTGCATCTGTGCATGAAGGACGAATAACACACAGGGGATGAAAAACAGATGGACCTGCAATATCTGCTGCTGCTGCAAAAATTCCGCGACGCCACCGGTGGGGCGCTGAACGACTTCTTTTTGCAGATCAGCGACCTGTCCTACGGCGTGTTTATCTGGCTGCTGGCGTGTATGCTGTTCTGGGCCGCGGACAAGAAGACGGGCGCGTTTTTGTTCCTCAATATGGCAGTCAGCCGGTTTTTGATGCAGCTGCTTAAGCTGACCTTCTGTGTGTACCGGCCCTGGATACGCGACAGCGCGATCGTGCCAGTGGAGACGGCCTCCGGCTACTCGTTCCCCAGCGGGCACAGCGTGACCGGCGCGTCCAATTACGGAACGGTGCTGGTCCGGTACGGGAAAAAGCACAGGCCCCTGGGCGCGTTCATGCTGGTCATGCTGCTGCTGACCATGTTCTCCCGCAACTACATCGGCGTACACACGCCACAGGACGTGGCCGTGGGCGCGGCGCTGGGCATGATAGTGGTGGTTTTTGGCACCCGGGCCTGGGAGTGGATCGACGCAAAGCCCGGCCGGGCGTGGCTCGTCCCCGCGGCGGGCGTGGCGCTGACGGCGCTGTTTCTGGTCTACATCGGCCTCAAGAGCTATCCCATGGACTATGACGAGGCGGGCAAGCTGCTGGTGGACCCGGCCAAGATGGCGCGGGACGGGTATAAGGACGCGGGCCGTATTCTGGGTGTGAGCCTGGGGTGGTATCTGGAGCGGCGGTTCGTCCGGTTCTCCACGGACGTGTCCGCGCTTGCAAAGGTGACCCGATGCGGCGTGGGCGCGCTGGTGCTGCTGCTGTACGAGCTGGCGTTCATGCCGGCGGTGACGGGCGCGGTGAGCGCGGGGTGGATCGGCTTCGTGCTGACCTTCGGGGAACTTATCGTGCTGATGGTGCTGTACCCGCTGTGCTTCTCCCGTCTGGAGGCCAGACGTGCCCGCACGTCAGCCGCAAACGCATAAAAGCAGAACAATGACCAAACCCTGGCCGCTCGAACGAGCGGCCAGGGTCTGCCGTGCTATGGGGTCATTTTGTAAATGTGAGGTCCAGGGCGTCGTTGCGGAACGTCACGGAAGTCACCTCCGCCGGGTCCACCAGGCGGTTGAACACATACCGGGCCGTGCCGCTTTCATTGACGCAGGACACGGGGCAGTTGTTGACGGAGGCATCTCCCACTACCAGGTATTCGCTGCCGTCGGCCAGATACACCGTGATGGTCTTGCCGCCGTCAATGTCGTCCACGGACGGCGCCGCGAGCATCAGGCCCATAGGGGACAGGCTGGCCGTCCAGCCCTCCGGGCCGGTCAGCTCCACGGCATCCGCAAGCGCCGTCAGAGGCACGGTGAGGCGGTACCGCTCCGCGTCATTCTGGAAGAAGTCCACATACAGTTCATCCGGGCACGCGCCGTCCGTGAACAGGGCGATGTAGGCCCTGGCCTCCAGCCGCGTTGGCGTGGCCGACACAAGAAAACTGATATCATCCGTCATCCCGTCCGGCGTGCTGAACATGGGCAGCGTGCCCAGCGTGACCCCCTGTACGCCGGTGTCCAGGTCGTCCCCGACGAAGGAGAAGTTCTTCACCGTCTCGTCAAATACCGTGATCTCCGGAAGTCCCCTGGGGTTTTCGATGGCGTAGGTCAGCACGCCCACGCCGTTTTCCGCCATGGTCAGGTTTTCCACCGTGCAGGTGTAGTCCCCCGCGGTGACGGACAGCGCGCCGGTCACCGTGTCCCCCAGCAGGGCCTGGGCCGCATCCTGGTCCACCGGCTGGTTTTCCATGACGAGCTCCATGGTCTGCTGGTCGCCGTTCTCGTCCCACTGGTCCACGGGCATGGAATAAGTCTGCCTGCCCGCGTCCTCGCCGCCGAAGACGGTGGCGAAAAAGTCTGTATAGTTTGCCACGGCGTAGGCCGTGACGGACAGGGCCAGCACCAGAGCCGCCGCGACGGCGATGCGAGCCGTCATACGAAGCCCCCGGCGTCCGGCTGTCCGGCGGTCGGATACCACGCCCCGCCTTTGCAGCACACGCCAAACCCGCGCCGGGGACACAGCTGTTTCGTCCAGTTCCAGACCGAACTCGTCCGGGCAAATGTCGTCCATCAGGTCGGATATATTGAGTTCTTTCATCGTTTGTCTCCTTTCTCAAGCTGCCGCCGAAGCTGGTCGCGGCCCCGTTTCAGCCGCTGGCGCACCGCCTCCGGCGTCATGCCCATTCGTCTGCCGATGTCGCCGGCCGTCTCGCCGAGATAATAATGGCGGAGAAATATCTCCCGGTCCGACGGTCCCATGGCGTTCAAAAGTTCCCGTACCTGCCGCCTGCCTTCCCGGATGAGAAGCTCGCCCTCCGGCCCTTCGGCGGGCAGTTCCAGGCTGTCATAGTCCAGCGGCTGTTCCACGCCCGACTTTCTAAGCCCGTTGCGCGCCCGGCTGCGGGCGATGGACGCCAGGTAACTTTTGGCCTTGCCATCCAGGGGCTTTGTCCGGTTGCGCCACAGGACCATGAACACGTCCGCGACGATCTCCTCCACGTCCTGCCGGGAAAGACGGCTCCCCGCGATGCCTCGCACGATGGCCCCTACGTAGGACGCGTACTGCTGTATCATCCACCGCAGACCGTTCTCGTCTCCGCGACGCAGCAGCGACAGGGCGGCGTTTTCTGTCATATTCTCCATTGATTCCTCCTTGCAAGAGCGCTCTCACAGGACATAACACGGGTCCGGGGGAAAACGTGACGATTTTTTACGAAAATACCTTGACAGGCGAGGTAACTCGTGATATTATGCAGTTGTGAGATACCTCGCGAGGCGAAGTACATCAACATAGGAAAGGAGGGCGCGATATGTCCATATCCGCGGATATCCTGCGGGGGCACACGGACGCCATCATTCTGGCCCAGCTTATGAACGGGGACAGCTACGGCTACGAGATCAACAAGCGCATATCCCAGCGGGCGGGCGGGGCCTATGGATTCAAGGAGGCCACGCTGTACACGGCCTTCAAGCGGCTGGAACAAAACGGGATGATCGCCTCCTACTGGGGAGACGAGGGCCCTGGGGCACGGCGGCGGTATTACGCCATAACCCAGGCGGGTATGGCCCAGCTTGCCGCCGACAGGCAGGAGTGGACCGAGACGAAAAAGGTGCTGGACGCGCTGATCGGGCAAAAGGAGGGGTGAACATGGAGGACATCAAACGCAGATTCGCAAACGAGATAGCGGCAAAGCTGGCCGCAGCGCCGGAGTCCGACGCCAAGCAGGAGATGATCGAGGAACTGGCGGAGAACCTGGCCGGACGGTACGCGGACATGACCGCCGGAGGCGTGGGGCCGGACGAGGCGTTTCAAAGGGCCATGGACGAGCTTGGCAGCGTGGACGAGCTGCTGGCCTATCTGGCCGCCCAGGAACCCACAGACGAGAGCCCCCGGAACGACGGGGACGAGTTTTTCCGGACCCTGGGAGACCTGAGCCGGACCGTGGGGGATATAGCGAAAGGCGCCGTGGGCATGGCCAGGGACTTCTTTCGCAGCGACGATGTGCGGGCCGCTGTGCATGAGGGCAAGCAGGCCGTGCGGGAGGCGCGGGACTATATCAAGGGCGCGGTGGGCGCCGGCCTGGATGACGCCGAGGTGCATATCCACGTAGAGCGGGACGGCACCGTGATAAGCACGGTGAACGGCAAGGCGAAAGATTTCGGCTGGTCCAATGGGGGCTCTGGCGGAGAGAAGGGCATCCCCTCCCAGGGCGTGGTGAGCCTGGATATAGAGACCACGGGGGACGTGGACCTGTTTCTGGGCGAGGACCCGGAGGCGGCCATCCGGATAGAGGGGAACATGGACCGGTTGGACGTGTCCGTGACGGATGGCGGCGCGCTGCGGGTGCGGCCAAGGTACACGGCCAGCAGCCAGTATTTCACTTTCCGGGGCGCGTCCAGCCAGGACGTGTCGGTGACTGTCCCGGCCCGCCGGTGGGACAGCGTGCGTGTGGCTACGCTGGACGGCGACGTGGACATGGGGGACGACATGGAGGTGGGCGAGCTCACGGTCCATACGGCCAACGGGGACATCGACTGCCGGGTGAAAAGCTGCCAGCGGGCGGAGCTCATGGCTGCCAGCGGGGATATAACGCTGGAGGGCAACGCCGCCCAGGTCCTGGCGAAAGCCGCCAGCGGCGACGTGAGCCTGGAAGGACCCATGGGCCAGGTGCAGGTCAACACCGCCAGCGGCGACGTGGAGCTGTCGTGGTCGGTGTGGAAAGCGCACGTCAAGAGCATGAGCGGCGACGTGCAGGTGCGGACCATGACCCTGCCGGAGGAAATGGACCTCTCTTCCAAGAGCGGGGATATAGAGGTCCTGGTCCCGGACAGCGGGCCGTTTCGGGTGAACGCCTCCAGCGCCAGCGGCACGGTGGACCTGCGGCCCTTTGAGCAGTGGTCCTGGTCCGGTTCCGCAGACCCCAACGCGCCAGCGCCACAGTATAATCTTTCCAGCATCAGCGGCGACGTGTCGCTGGGCAAATATTGACCTCCTTTACGCAAAGGGGCCGGTGCAAGCTTGCTTGCACCGGCCCTGCATTATTATCATATTTTATTTCATATAGTAGGCCGCGACCACGCTGGAAGCTAGGATGCCGTCTACCTCGCCACGGTCCAGCGCCTGGAAGAGGGCCTCGGTGTTGGTCTGGTAGATGACGGAGCCCAGGGTGTTGACGAATTTCCTGTTCTGATAGAGCACGTCCTCGTCTGCCACGGTCACCCCCAGGGTCTTGCCCTTCAGGCTGGAACGGCGGCGGATGTGGCTGCCGGAGCGGGACACCAGCACGTACTGGCTGGTAAGATACGCGGGGGAGTAGTCAAAATCGCTGGACCGGTCCGCCTCCGGCACGGCCATGGCGACGTCGATGTTGCCGGCGTTCAGCTCGACCTCGGCGTCGGCGATGTTGATGGGGTAGAAGTTGATGCCCCAGCCCAGATATCCGCAGATGTAGGAGATCAGGTCTACGTCAAAGCCGGCGTACCCGCCATTGACGATGTAGCTCATGGGCATGTTGGTCACGTCGATGCCAACGGTGACGAACCGGTCGGGCTTGTCCTCCAAAAGCGGCTCCATGGCGTGGGCGTCGCCCTTGATGTCCACCAGGTTTTCCCCGAACCAGGTGGTGGAGAGGGAGCGGAATGTGTTGCTGGCGGCCAGCACCTGCATGGCGGCGGTGACATATTCGTGCAGCCGGTCGCCCTTGCGGAAGGCGATATAATAGCTGCCCTCGCCGCTGTACTCGTCCACGATGCGGTAGCCGCCCCCGCTGGAACAGCCATCCAGCGGCAGGAGCAGCACAAGGCACAGCGCGGCGCAGACGATGGTCCGGAGCTTCCTCATGACGGTCCTCCTCGGATAAATAACGCCGCACAATGCGTGCGACGTTATTATACTAGCGTATATTTTGCAGAAAATCAAGAGCCTTTCACGGCCTGGTGAAGCTTTCCAGAAACCGGCGGGTCCGCTCCTGGGTGGGCGCGCCTATCACCTGCTCCGGCGGGCCGGATTCAACGACCACGCCGCCGTCCATGAACAGCACGTGGGTGGATACGTCCCGGGCGAAGGCCATCTCGTGGGTGACGATGACCATGGTGGTCTGCCTGTCCGCCAGCTGGCGGATGACCCGCAGGACCTCCTGGGTAAGCTCCGGGTCCAGGGCGCTGGTGGGCTCGTCGAAGCACAAAATGTCCGGCCGCAGGGCCAGGGCCCGTGCGATGGCCACCCGCTGCTGCTGGCCGCCGGAGAGCTGGTGGGGGTAGTTATTGATGCGGTCGGAAAGGCCCATTTGCGCCAGAAGCGCCCTGGCCTCGCCGTCGATTTTGGCGAAGAGCTCCTTTTTCCGGGCCTTATAGTCCGGCTCTTCCTTTACCAGCAGCTTCCCGGCCAGGGTCACGTTTTCCAGGGCGGTATACTGGGGAAACAGGTTGAAGGACTGGAACACCAAGCCGAAGTGCAGCCGCTTGCGGCGGATGTCCGCCTCCCGCTGGGTGGCCGGGTCGGCCGCGTCGAATAGCGTCTCGCCATTGACCGCGATGGAGCCGCCGTCGGGGGTTTCCAGAAAATTGAGGCACCGCAGAAGGGTGGTCTTGCCCGAGCCGGAGGAACCGATGACGGAGACGACCTGGCCCTTGTCCAGGGAAAAGCTGATGCCCTTTAAGACCTCTGTGCGGCCAAAGGTCTTGCGGATGTCTTTTACGTCCAGAATAGCCATAAAAACGCCCCCTCTCAGCGGAAGTAGTCCAGGCGTTTTTCCAGCCGCCCCAGGACCAGTGTCACAATGCCGGTGAAAGCCAGGTAGTACACCGCCGTGAAAAACAGCGGCCATATGGCCCCGGCGATGCCGTGGGAGCCTTTCAGGAAGGACTGACCGGCCCATATGATCTCCTGCAGGGCGATGATGCGGGCCAGGGCCGTGTCCTTGACCAGAGTGATGATCTCGTTGGACATGGGCGGCACGATGCGCTTGATCACCTGTAAGAGCGTCACCTTGAAGAAGATCTGGCTTTTTGTCATGCCCAGGACCATGCCGGCCTCCTGCTGGCCTTTGGGGATGGACTGGATACCGCCCCGGTATATCTCGGAGAAATAGCAGGCGTAGTTGAAGATGAACGCGATGGCCGAGGCCAGGAACCGTCCGGCCTCGCCGCTGCCCCAGATGTTGTTTTTCAGCACCATACCGGGGAAATAATAGATGATGAGCAGCTGTATCATCAGCGGCGTGCCCCGGACCACCCACACCACGAATCGGGTGAGCAGGCTCAGGGGCTTGAAGCGGCTCATGGAGCCGAAGGCGATCACCAGTCCCAGCGGGAACGCGCCCAGGCCCGTGGCGACGAACAGCTTCAGCGTCTGCAAAAAGCCCACGTTCAGGGCTTTGAGCACGGTGGGCATCTGTTGGAGGATCAGGTCCATGTGGGACCTCCTTGTTACGGTAATGGCTGCATGACGAGGGTTCTTCTCTCCCTCCGTCGCGGCTGGCGCCGCGCCACCTCCCTCGTCAGAGGGAGGCTGATTCTCTACCTGAGTACAGAATATGGCCCCCTCTGACGAGGGGGCTGTCAGCGAAGCTGACTGGGGGAGAGATATTAAATTCTCTCCCCGGTCACGGCTTTAGCGCGTTATTTACTCCGCTTTGTCGGCGGTCTGGTCGATGAGGGCGGCCTGGACGCCGTAAGTCTCGGCGATCTCAAGCATGGTCCCGTCCTCGTAGCTTTCCACGAAGAAGTCGTTCAGGGCCTGGGCCAGGTCGGAGCCCTTGCGGAAGCCCACGCCATATTCCTCGCTGTTGAGGTTCACGGTATTCGTAAGGTCGGCATAGCTGGTGCCCTCGCCCACCATGGCGGCGGCCATCAGCAGGTCGATGACGGCGGCGTCAGAGGTGCCGGCGCTGACTTCCAGCAGGGCGTCGGCCTGGGTCAGAACGGGGGTGCACTCGTTGCCCAGCTTCTCCACCTCGGCCTCGCCGGCGCTGCCGGCCTCCGCCGCGAATACCAGGCCTTCCAGGTCCTCCACGGTCTGGTAATCAGCCGCCTTGTCCGCCGGGACGATGACCGTCTGGGCGTTCTGGCAGTAGGCGTTGGAGCACTCCATGGCCTCGGTGACCTCGTCGGTCAGGGTCATGCCGTTCCAGACCACGTCGATGGTCTTGGCTTCCAGCTCCAGGACCTTGTTGTCCCACTCGATCTCCACAAATTCCACGTCCACGCCCAGGCTCTCGGCAAAGGCAGCGGCCATGTCGGCGTCAAAGCCGATCCAGTTGCCGTCCTCATCCCGGTAGTCCATGGGCTCAAACTCGGTGATGCCCACCACAAGGGTGCCTTTTTCCTGCACGTAGGCCAGGTCGCTGTCGGCCTCGTCGGCCAGGGCGAAAACGGACATGCTCAGCAGCATCAGAGCTGCCAGGGCGAATGCGAGAAGCTTTTTCATTTTTTGTTCCTCCATGGTTGGTTTGTTCTTGTGTTTAGCATGCTACCACATTAGCGAGCTAAAGTAAAGAACTTTTTTCACGCTTGGCCGTTTTTTTACATTTTGTTCACCCATGGGCGGAAAGGTGGTATATAATTGGGCAAGAATGTACAAGTGCGCGCCGCGTTGGCGCAGGAGGTGGCGTATTATGGCGAAGAAAGCGCTGATCGTGGAGGACGACGGCAACATCGCGGAGCTGCTGCGGCTGTATCTGGAACGGGACGGCTTTGAGGTCATGCAGGCGGCGGACGGCGGGCGCGGGGTGGACCTGGCCCGGAGCTTTGAGCCGGACATCATATTGCTGGACATTATGCTGCCGGTCAAGGACGGGTGGCAGGTATGCCGGGAGGTCCGGGAGTTTTCCCGTACGCCCATCGTGATGCTCACCGCCAAGGGCGAGACGCGGGACAAGGTGGCGGGCCTGGAAATGGGCGCGGACGACTATATCACCAAGCCCTTTGAGATCAAGGAGCTGCTGGCCCGGGTGCACGCGGTGCTGCGCCGTGCGGACGGCGCGCCGGAGGACAAGCCCCGGCGGCTGGAATTCGACAAGCTCATCATCAACCTGGATTCCTATGAGCTGGTGGTGAACGGGGTGAAGGTGGACACGCCGCCGAAAGAGATGGAGCTGCTGTTCCACCTGGCAAGCGCGCCGAACCGGGTCTATACCCGCAACCAGCTTCTGGACGAGGTATGGGGCTTTGACTATTTCGGCGATTCCCGGACCGTGGACGTGCACGTGAAGCGCCTGCGGGAAAAGCTGGAGGGCGTTTCCGACCAGTGGCGGCTGAAGACCGTGTGGGGCGTGGGCTATAAGTTCGAGGTAGGGGAAGCCTGAGGTGAGAAAGAGCGTCTTTTTCCGCAACTTCGTCGTCACCACCGGCATCTTCTCGCTGTGCTTTCTGGTGTTCGGCACCACCATGTTTTTAATGGGCCGGGCCTTTCTCATCCGGGAGAAGCAGGAGAGCCTGTACGCCACCGCCGGGGAGGTCCGGCGCTTTGCCGAGGCCATGCACACGGAGGAAGAGCTGGGCAGCTGGGAGCTGCGGATGAATCTGGCGGCCATCGCCCAGAGCACCGGGGACCACATCTTCCTGTGCGACAGCACGGGCCAGGTGGTGTCCAGCTCCGACAGGAACGTGAAGTCCCCTTATATCGGCCGGCAGATGTCCGCCGCCGTGCTGGGGAAGATCGAGGCCGGCGGCGGCTATGAGGCGCTGACCAACCTTGACGGATTTTACGCGGACATGTATTATGTTGTGGCGGAGCCCATCGCCGGCCAGGAGGGCGAGACGGTGGGCTATGTGTTCGTCAGCTACGCCGGGGCCAGCTTTTTCACCGTCTGGGGCCGGTTCATATTGATATTCGTGCTGGTGGCGGCGGGCATGCTGGCCCTGGCCATCGTGTTCGAGTACGCCAGCGCACGGCGGCTTGCCCGGCCTCTGAACGAGATGGCCGCCGCCGCCCACCGGTTCGCCAAGGGCGATTACGGCGTGCGCGTCAGCCCCTACCCGGACGAGGACGAGATCGGCACCCTGACCCAGGCGTTCAACACCATGGCCGACAGTTTGGAGCGCAACGAGTCCCGCCGCCGGGAGTTCATCGCCAACGTATCCCACGAGCTGCGCACGCCTATGACCAGCATCGCCGGGTTCGCCGACGGGCTGCTGGACGGCACCATCCCCAAGGAGGAAGAGGCCCGGTATCTGCAAACCATCTCGTCGGAGACGAAACGGCTGGGCCGGCTGGTGCGGAGCATGCTGGACATGTCCCGGCTGCAGGACGGCGACCCGGTCCGGCGGGAGCAGACCTTTGACCTGGGTGAGACGGTGGTGCAGACCATGCTCAACTTTGAAGAGCGGGTGGACGCCAAGGGCATGAGCGTGGAGCTGAATATGCCCGAGGACGACATTCGGGTCAAGGGAGATGTGGACGCGCTGACCCGGGTGGTGTATAATCTCATCGACAACGCGATAAAATTCGCCGACGAGGGCTCGGAGCTGGCCGTGAGCATCTGGAAGGAAAACGGCAAGGCGTACACCGCCGTGCAGGACACGGGCCAGACCATCCCACGGGAGGAGCTGCCCCTTATTTTCGACCGGTTCCACAAGGCGGACCGGTCCCGGAGCCAGGACAGGGAGGGCGTGGGCCTGGGCCTTTACATGGTCCGGCAGATATTGGCCGCCCACGACCAGGATATCTTCGTCACCAGCGAAAACGGCGTGACCGTGTTCACCTTCACCCTGGCCCTGGCGGACAGCGCCAAGGCGGATAAGCCCGAGCATAAATAAAACGCGGGCAGGGCAATAATTCTTGTATCGACCACAGCAAGGGAGGGGTATCAATGCCTCAATATAACACCGGGGACTGGTACGGAGCCGCCGGCGGTCCGGAGCAGGCCAGCGCCTGGTACCGGGCCGGGGAGCAGCGCCGTCCGAGCCAGACCGCCCGTCCGGCCGCCGGCGTGCCCAACGGGCAAAAGCGCCGCCGCCGGAAGTGGACAAAGGTGGTGAGCCTGTCCCTGTGCGGCGCGATCGTGTGCGCGGCGGTGGCGGTGTGCTTTTTCAACAGCGATCTGTACCGGCGCATGCGGGGGATAGAATTTCAGGGGTCCGACCGGGCCGGCGTGTATTACGAGTTCGGCGGCGATGACACTGCTGACGGCGGCAGACAGTACGAGGACTTCCGGGAGTATTTTGACAACTATTATACCGCGTCCAGCGAGATCGGCCTGCCCACGGCGCCTACGGGCACCGGCGTGACGCTGCGGCTGTACCCCAGGCAGGAGGAAGAGCTGACCTTGCAGGAGATCTACGCCCAGGTTAGCCCCGCCGTGGTGAGCCTCACCACGTACATGGACGATCTGCCCTACAGCTGGGGTACCGGCGTGGTCTTCACCCCGGACGGCTATATCATCACCAACACCCATATATTGCAGGGCTGCTCCCGGGCCGTGGTGGCCTTTTCCGACGGGTCTGAATACGACGCCCGCCTGGTGGGCGCGGACGACGCCAGCGACATCGCCGTGCTGGACATCGACGGGGAGGACTTTCCCTACGCCCGGTTCGGCCGGTCCGACGCGCTGAAGGTGGGGGATAAGGCCGTGGCCATCGGCAACCCGCTTAGTCAGGCGTATACCGGCACCATGACCGACGGCATCATCTCCGCCATCGACAGGAACGTGACCTATCAGGGCCACCGGATGACCCTGCTGCAGACCAACGCCGCCCTGAACGAGGGCAACTCCGGCGGGCCGCTCATCAATACCTCCGGCCAGGTGGTGGGCATCACCAACATGAAGATCATGTCCTCCTATATGGCCACGGTGGAGGGCATCGGCTTCGCCATACCGTCCGCGGTGGTGAAGGACATCGCCGACCAGCTCATGGAAAACGGCGTGGTGTCCGGTCAGGCGACCATCGGCATCGTGGCCGGGTCCGTGAGCGCGGAGGCCATGGAGCTTTACGATCTGCCCAGGGGCGTGTACGTGTCCGAGGTGAACGAGGGCTCCGACGCGCTGGAAAAGGGCTTGCAGGTGGGGGACGTTATCACGGCCGTGAACGGCCAGAGCGTGACCACCGTGGCCCAGGTGAACGCCATCAAGGAGGGCATGTCCGTGGGGGACAGCCTGACCCTGACCGTGTACCGGGACGGAAAGAGCTTTGAGATGGATATCGTTCTGGTGGACAAAGCGGATATTGAATAAGGCGGATATAAAAACGGCGGGACCCAAAAAATCGGGTCCCGCTGATTTTTTGCTTGCGTTGCGTGCAATAATGCGCTACAATAGGGTCACGAGGTAAACAAAAGGCGGGACTTGGAGTGCGGCAACACCCCAAGCCCCTATGCAGGAGAGCGTACCTCCCACACAGCAGGATAACTGCGCCGGACCCATTATAACCGCATTTACCCCTTTTTACAAGGCGGTTTACATGGGGCAGTGCTGTCGTTCCACGGTGTAGGGAAGTTTCCCTGCGCCGTCTTTTGTTTGTCTCGGCGGAAAGGTCCGCGGGCGGTCATCCGCCCCGGACCCGACTGCCGGGAAACAAATTAAGAAAGGAACGGTATGGCACTATGGCAAAGCGCGGATTGAGTTTGCTCCTGGCGCTGGTTACGCTCTTATCTCTGAGCGTCCCGGCGTTCGCGGAGGAAGAAGTAGCCACGACGGAAGAAGTCGTGACGGAGGAACCGGTCGAGGAACCGGAAGAAGTGGTGGAGGAAGTGGTTGAACCGGAGGGAGCGGCGGATGTCGTCACCTCCGGCAGCTGCGGGCCTCGGGTAAACGGCATATTCTACCCCAGCGTCCAATGGTCCTTTTCCGTGGACACCCTGACCATTTCCGGCTCCGGTCCGATGGATGAAAACTTTGGTGCAGGGTGCCCGTGGAGTCACCTGAAAAGTTCGATCGTTCACGTTGTCATTGAAAACGGTGTGACCACCATCGGGAACTATGCGTTTAGTAATTGCACATCGTTGACCGATGTGACGCTCCCGAATAGCATGACAAGTATTGGAACAAATGCGTTTTTCTATTGCAAGGCTCTGGCCGGCGTGACGATACCGACCAGCGTGACCACAATAGGAAAGAGTGCATTCCTGGGCTGTGATAAACTGGCCAGAGTTACTCTCTCCGCAGGCCTCCAGACCATAGGGGAAAACGCGTTTTGCTCTTGTGCCAGCCTAGCTACTGTCGCTCTGCCGGACGGTCTGACCAGCATGGGCGATTCCGTATTCGATTCTTGCACAAGTCTGGCCAGTGTCACCATCCCCGACACGCTGAACGCCCTCGGTAAGAAAGCATTCTATCGCTGCGCCAGTCTGACCAACGTTGACATCCCCGGCAGCGTCCTCAGCATCGGAGACGAGGCATTTTCGGGTTGCAGCAGGCTTGCCAGCGTGACGCTGCATGACGGTCTGCAAAACCTTGGCTCCAGCGCGTTTCGCGATTGTTCCAAGCTGGCGCGGATCTCCCTGCCCAGCGGCGTGCTCAGCATTGGGGCCTACACATTCAGCGGCTGCGGCGCGCTGACAAGCGTTACGATCCCCGATACTGTGACCAGTATTGGCACCCAAGCATTTGTGTCCTGCAAGGCCCTGGCCAGTGTCACTATTCCCGGCAGCGTGACCAGCATCGGAAGTCAGGCGTTCGATCGCTGCACGTCGCTGACCAGCGCGGTCATCTCCGAGGGTGTGACCAGCATTGGCGATTGGGCATTCGATAGTTGTGACAATCTGATGACTATATCTATACCCGGTACGGTTGTAAGCGTCGGCGCCCGTGCGTTTGATGGCTGTGACAAACTCGCCAGTGTGACGCTGGCGGAGGGCGTGGTCTCTCTGGGCGAACGCGCTTTCGAGGATTGTTCCAGTTTAAAGAATATCACCATTCCCGCCAGTCTCGCCAGCATTGGGAAGGGCGCGTTTGGCAAAGCATACTATGGCTGCACATCTATGACGGCGTTCTATGTGGCCGACGGAAATCCGGTCTACTCCGCGGCCAACGGCGCGCTGCTGGACGCGGCCGGGACCACGCTCATCACCGTGCCTCAGGGCATGAGCGGCACATTCGTCATCCCCGACGGCGTGACGACGATCAACGCCGATGCTTTTGACTGTTGTGGCAAAATCGCCGGCGTGGACGTTCCCGAGAGCGTTCTGGCCCTGCCAAACAATGTGTTTTCGGATTGCAGCGTGACGACGCTGATCGTGAGAGGCGCTGCCTGTACGCTCAACACAACAGGGGTCAGCAGCCGTGCGGTCATCTATGGCGTTGCTGGTTCCACAGCGGAGGAATACGCCAAGGCGAAGAATTTGACCTTCAAGACCCTTGAGGAACTGAACGCCACGCCCGAACCCACGGCCACGCCTGAACCCACGGCTACCCCCGGGCCCGAGGCCACGCCGGAACCTTCCCCCGAAGCTACCCCGGAACCCACGCCCGAACCTACGCCGGTGCCTACACCCGAGCCCACGCCGGTGCCCACGTCCGAGCCCACGCCTGTGCCCACCCCAGAGCCCACGCCCGTACCTATGGCCACGCCCGTGCCCAAGCTGGCGACGCCGAAAATCACCAAGATGGAGAACACCGCCAGCGGGTTGAAAGTGACCTGGGGCAAGGTGTCCGGCGCGGAGCGGTATATGGTCTTCTACAAGGTCAAGGGCGCGAAAACCTGGACCAAGATAGGCACAACGACGGCCACCAGCTACACCCGTGCGGCCTCCAAGCTGAAAAACGGCACTACCTATATCTTCACCATTCGCTGCGTGAAGAACGACAAGAAGACCTACAACAGCGACTATGACAAGAACGGCGCGAGCCTGACCTTCTATGCTCCGCCGACCGTGAAGATAGCGAAAGTGGCCGGAGGTATCAAGGTGAGCTGGAACAAGGTGTCTGGTTCGCCGCGGTATATGGTCTATTACAAGGAGAACGGCGGAAGTTGGAAAAAGATAGGGACGACTACGGCGACGAGTTACACAAGAGCGGCAAAGTATCTCAAGAACGGCGTGACGTACCAGTTCACAGTGCGGTGCTGTGAGAATGATAAAAAGACGCTGCTGGGGCCGTATAAGGCGAGTAATAGTTTGAAATATACGAAATAATGAATTTGGGCGCGGCAAAAGCCGCGCCCATTCTCTCCCTCAGTCAGCGCGGAGCGCTGACAGCCCCCTCGTCAGAGGGGGCCTTTGAAAAAGGAAAAATCATTGAAAAAAGCCTCCCTCTGACGAGGGAGGTGGCGCGGCTCCGCCGCGTCGGAAGGAGAGACATTTGATTGCGCCGCAGGCGCACCTTGGTTTCTCACATAATATGCTCTTCCGCGCAGTCGTCCCGGACGCGCATGCCCATGTCCTCCCGGGTGGCGGTTTGGTACTTGGCGATGGACGTGCTGTCAAATTTCGGCGACAGCCGTGTCTCCGGGTCCAGGCGCGGGTTCGCCCCTGTCACGTCAGGGCCGTGCCTCTAATTCTGGCTGCCGCTCTTGTTCTGGCTGCTCTGGCTGTTCTGGTTATTGCTCTGGTTGCTGGTCTTGTTCTGGCTCGTCTGATTGCCGGTCTTGTTCTTTTTGGACAATGTTATCACCTCGGAGCTAGTTTGTCCCAGGTGGGACATGTTATGCGCGGCAAAGGAAAATTTTATCCATGGGTCCACAATGGGCCCGGTCAGGTTTTGTGCACCTGGGAGAATAATTGCGCCGACGGGGGATTTTTCCTTGACAATTCGTGGATATTGAAGTTTAATATGTACGGTCATAATAGGCGGGGAATGGGCTTTCCCGCGCTGACCGCTTTTTGATGTCAATACAATTCACAGGAATTTTAAGGAGGAAAAACGCGCAATGAAGTATGTCTATCTGTTCTCAGAGGGCAACGCCAACATGCGTGAGCTGCTGGGCGGCAAGGGCGCCAACCTGGCCGAGATGACCAACATCGGCCTGCCCGTCCCCCAGGGCTTCACCATCACCACCGAGGCCTGCACCCGTTACTATGACGACGGCAAGCAGATCGGCGAGGACATCCAGAAGCAGATCATGGAGTATGTCGCCAAGCTGGAGGAGATCACCGGCAAGAAGTTCGGCGACGCCGAGAATCCCCTGCTGGTCTCCGTCCGTTCCGGCGCCCGGGCCTCCATGCCCGGCATGATGGACACCATCCTGAACCTGGGCCTCAACGAGACCGTGGTGGACGTGCTCAGCCGCAAGTCCGGCAACCCCCGCTGGGCGTGGGACTGCTATCGCCGCTTCATCCAGATGTATTCCGACGTTGTTATGGAGGTCGGCAAGAAGTACTTCGAGCAGCTCATCGACAAGATGAAGGAAGCTCGCGGCGTCACCCAGGACGTGGAGCTGACCGCCGACGACCTGAAGGAGCTGGCCGAGCAGTTCAAGGCCGAGTATAAGGACAAGGTCGGCACCGCGTTCCCCACCGATCCCGTGGAGCAGCTCATGGGCGCCATCAAGGCCGTGTTCCGTTCCTGGGACAACCCCCGCGCCAA
>CANQKA010000027.1 GCA_947624395.1 uncultured Oscillospiraceae bacterium | reverse complement strand
TCTTTTGATAAGATTGATCATGGGTCTCAAAGGGACCGGCAAGACAAAACAGCTCGTGGAGCTGGTACGCAAAGCGGTGGACGAGGAACACGGCGACGTGATCTGCATCGAGAAAGATAAAGTCCTTACTTACGACATCCCCTATCAGGCGCGGCTCATCCACGCCTCCCAATACGGCATCAACTCCATCGAGCTGATGTGCGGCTTTTTAAGCGGCCTTGCGGCCGGGAACTTCGATATCACCCATGTGTTCATCGACAATCTGTTCAAGATCATCCGTCCGGCCTCCGAAGAGGACCTGGCCCGGTTTTTGGCCTGGATGGAGCGGTTCGGTCAGGCGGAGGGCATCACCTTTACCCTGACCGTATCCGCGGACCCCAAGGACTTCGGCCCGGAAGTGACAAAGTATCTGAACCAGTGAAGCAATAAAAAATGCGGCGTCCGGTTTTTGGCCGGACGCCGTTCGTTTGTTATAAGGCTTTTCGCAAGGTGGCGCAGGCGCGGAGCAGACCGTCGCAGAGTGCGTCCGCGTCTGCCTCGGTGTTGAACCGGCCAAAGGATATGCGGATGGCTCCGTCGATGATCCTGGCGGGCAGGGCCATGGCTTGCAGGACATGACTTCTGGCGCCGCGCTTGCAGGCCGAGCCCTTGGATACGCACACGCCCATGCCGTCCAGGTAGTTCAACAGGACCTCGCTCCGGTAGCCGGGAAAGGCCAGACACAGGATATGTGGCGCGCCGCCGCCTATGACCAGCATATCCGGCAGTGCGGGGGTGAGCCTGTCGATGACACGCTGGCGGAGAGCCGCCATACGGGCGGGAGCGTCCGCGTCCGCCTGGTACGCCTCCACCGCCGCGGCCAGGGCCAGGATACCGGGCAGGTTCTCCGTGCCGGAGCGCCGGTCGTTTTCCTGTCCGCCGCCAAGTATCAGCGGGGAAAGACGCAGACCCGAGCGGATATACTGTGCCCCAACGCCCTTGGGGGCGTGTATCTTGTGGCCGGAGACGGTCACGATGTCTGCCCCCAGCGGCTTGACATCCAGCGGCAGTTTCATGTATGCTTGTATGGCGTCTGTGTGCAGAAGAGCCTGGCAGTCCGCTGTCTTAATGGCCCGGGCCACGGCGGGGATGTCTGTAATGGCGCCGGTCTCGTTGTTCACAAGCATGAGACTCACCAGCACCGTATCCGGCCGCAGGGCGGCGGCCACGGCCTCCGGAGATACGGCCCCGTCCGGTCCGGGGGCCAGACGGGTGACCTCGTAGCCCTGAGTTTCCAAGGCGTCCAGGGACTTGCGGACCGCGTCGTGCTCGGTGAGGCCGCTGACGATGTGACGGCCCTTGTGGCGCATGAGGCGGCACGCGCCCATAAGCGCCCAATTGTCCCCCTCGGAGCCGCCGGAGGTAAAGAAAACCTCGTCCGGCGTGGCCCCAAGGCTCTCCGCCATGGTGCGGCGGGCGTTTTGCAGGGCCGCTCTGGCGTCCCGGCCGGGGCCGTGGGTGGAGCTGGGGTTGCCGTAATGGGCGGTCATGGCGTCCAGCGCCGCTTGGGCCGCCTGGGGGCAGACCTGGGTGGTGGCCGCGTTGTCCAGATAGATCATAAAAATCACCGGGGGAAATTATAAACCGGATAGGAAGAAAAGGCAAGATTTATGACGTACGCCATATACACCTTGGGCTGCAAGGTGAACCAGTACGAGACACAGGCCCTGGAGAGCATGCTCCGGGAGCGTGGGTTTGTGCCTGTGGAGCAAGACGCGGACGTGGCCATCGTGAACACCTGCGCCGTCACGGCCGAGAGCGGAAGAAAATCCCGTCAGGCCATACGGCGGCTGCAGGGGCGAAACCCCGGCGCGCTGACGGTGGTGTGCGGGTGCTATTCCCAGCTGGAGCCTCAGGAAGTTGCCGCACTTGGCGCGGACATCGTATTTGGCAGCGGGGATAAGCACGCGCTTGTGGACGCCATCGAAAAGGCCCTGCCGGTGACGAATGTGGACGACCCGTTTCAAAGGCGGGTGTTCGAGCCGCTGCCGGCGGGGGCCGTGTCAGGCCGGACAAGGGCGATGCTGAAAATTCAGGACGGGTGCGACAACTTTTGCACCTACTGCGTCATACCCTATACGAGAGGGCGGGTCAGGTCATTGCCCTTAGAGGCTTGCGCAGAGCAGGCGAAAGCGCTGGCGGACCAGGGCTTTGCGGAGATCGTGGTCACGGGCATCGAGATCGCGTCCTACGGCAAGGACTTACCGGGCAAGCCCGGTCTGGCCGATGCGGTCCAGGCCATTGCCAAGGCCGCGCCGGAGGTACGGGTGCGGTTGGGGTCCTTGGAGCCCACAGTGGTCACGGAGGATTTTTGCGAGCATCTGGCCGCGCTGGGGAACGTGTGTCCACATTTTCACCTGTCGCTGCAATCGGGCTGCGACGACACATTAAAGCGCATGCACCGCAAGTACGACACGGCGGCGTTTCTGGCCGTGTGTGAGCGGCTGCGGGCGCATTTTCCCGGCTGCGCGCTGACGGCGGACCTGATCTGCGGGTTTCCGGGGGAGAGCGAGGGGGATTTCGAGACAACGCTGGCGTTTTTGCAGCGGTGCGGATTTTTCTTCGTCCACGCGTTTCCCTATTCCCAGCGGCCAGGGACAAAGGCGGCCGGCATGCCGGGGCAGCTGGACAGGGCGGAAAAGGAAGCGCGGGTCCGCAGGGCGCAGGCGGTCATTGCGCGGTTGCAGCGGGCGTATCTGGATTCCTGCGTGGGCAGGACGCTGGACGTGCTCTTTGAAAACGCCCACGGGGGCCACAGCGGCAATTACTGCCCCGTGCGGGTAGTGGGTCCTGTCAGGCGAGGTACGGTGGGGAAGGTGCGCATCACCGGCGTGGAGGGGGATACGCTGGTGGGGGTGCTGGAATGATTTGCATTTTTCATATGAAGTGCTATAATACAAAGATGCAGTAAATTAGCGAGGTAAAAGCATGAAGAGGGAAGAAGTGTTCAACTTTTCCGCAGGGCCGTCGGTGCTGCCAAGAGAGGCTTTGGAGCGGGCCGGGAAAGAGATATTGAATTACAACGGCAGCGGCATGTCCGTCATGGAGATGAGCCACCGCAGCGCCTTTTTTCAGGAGATATTCGACAGTACAAAAGCAAAGCTGAAGGCGGCCTTGAACGTGCCGGACAGCCACGAGATCTTGTTCTTGCAGGGCGGCGCGTCGCTGCAGTTTTCCATGGTGCCCATGAACCTGATGGAGGGCGGTACGGCGGACTACGCCGTGACCGGCAACTTCTCCAATATCGCGAGCAAAGAGGCAAAAAAGTACGGTACGGTGCATATCGCCGCGTCGTCCGCGGACGATGATTTTTCCTATATCCCCGGCCAGGAGCAGCTGGACCTGAGCCCGGAGGCAAAGTATTTTTACTACTGCTCCAATAACACGATATACGGCACCGCGTGGCCCTATGTGCCAAAGACAAAAGCGCCGCTGGTATGCGACATGAGCTCGGAGATCTTATCCAAGCCGGTGGACGTGGCAAAATATGGGCTGATACTGGCGGGGGCGCAAAAGAACATGGCCCCGGCGGGGGTCACGGTGGTGATCGTGGATAAGGCCCTGGCGGGACATGAAGTGCCCTATACGCCGCTGATGATGAGCTACAGGACCATGATCGAAAAGGACAGCATGTACAATACGCCGCCATGCTGGTGTATCTATATGCTGGGGCTGGTGCTGGACTGGCTGGAAGGCCAGGGCGGCGTGGCCGGTATGGAGGCCATCAAGCACGAAAAGGCCGCCATCATTTATGATATCATCGACAACAGCGCGCTCTATAAGCCCTGCGCACGGCCCGACAGCCGCAGCGACATGAACGTGACCTTCCGCACGGGTGACGCCGACCTGGACGCGGCCTTCGCCAAAGAGGCGCAGGCACGGGGGCTTATGAACCTGAAGGGCCACCGGAGCGTGGGCGGTATGCGGGCGTCGCTTTATAACGCACAGAGCATGGAGGGCGTGAAGGCCCTGGCGGAATTTATGAAGGAGTTCGAGGTCAAACACCATGGTTGAGATCAAAACCATCAATAACATCGCCCGACAGGGGCTGAACGTGCTGGCGTCCAAGGGCATGATGATAAACAATGAAGCGACGGACCCGGACGGCATTCTGGTCCGGTCCGCCAAGCTGCACGACATGCAGTTCGGTAAAAATCTGCTGGCCATCGCAAGGGCGGGCGTGGGCACCGACAATATACCCGTGGAGCGGTGTACGGAAAACGGCATCGTGGTCTTCAATACCGCCGGGGCCAACGCCCAGGCGGTGGTGGAGCTGGCCATCTGCGCGCTGGTGATGGCGTCCCGTGACATTTTGGAGGGGGCCGAGTGGGTCCGCTCCCTGGTCGGGCGGGACGACGTGGAAGCGGCCGTGGAGGCGGGGAAGAAGGCTTTCGTGGGCCCGGAGATACGGGGCAAGACCCTGGGCGTGATAGGCCTGGGGGCCATCGGCGGGCGTATCGCCAAAACGGCGCTGAACCTGGGCATGGAGGTCATCGGGTACGACCCCTATCTGTCCGTGGAGGCCGCGTGGCACATACACAGTGACGTGCGGCAGGCGGAGGACCTGGCCAGCCTGTACCGGGCCAGCGACTATGTGCTCATTCAGATACACCACAACGAAAAGACGCACCACACCCTGAACGCCGCCGCTTTCGCCCAGATGAAGGACGGCGTGCGGGTCATCAATCTGGCCCGTGGCGGGCTGGTGGACGAGGACGCGGTGCTGGCGGCGCTGGCCTCCGGCAAGGTGGCCCGGTACGTCACCGACTTCCCCAGCGCCAAGCTGGTTGGGGTCAAGGGCGTGGTGGCCTTTCCTCACCTGGGCGCGTCCACGCCGGAGAGCGAGGAAAAATGCGCCGTCATGGCAGCCCAGGAATTGGCCGACTATATCCAAAACGGCAATATCCGAAACGCCGTCAACATGCCCCAGCTTGTGCTGGAGCGGGCCGGCGTGGCGAGACTGTGCGCCATCCACGACAACGTGCCCCGCATGCTCAACAGCTTCCTGGACATCATCGGCGGGGAGAACATCAACGTGGAGCATATGCAAAACAGGGCCCGTGGGCCGGTGGCCTACACCGTTATCGATCTGGGCAGCCCCATCACGGCGGAGCTGGTCGAGCGTATCCGGGCCGTGCCCCACGTGCGGCGGGTGCGGGTGCTGTGAAAACCGAAAATTCCACATCAGAGGCCGGGTGAACCCGGCCTCTATATTTTGGGTGACATAATTACAAAAACGTGTCAAAGATTGCAAAATATAGACAAAAGTTTCAAAAATTACTTGCAATGGAAACGCCCAAGTGGTATATTAGATTGGAATAAAAAGCAGGACGCTTGTGTTTTTTGCGAAAGATGGAGGAAGAGTATGGCACGTATCAGGAGACTGCTGGCCTTTTTACTTATCTTGACGATATGCCTGTCGCTGGGGGAGGGTCTGGCGTTCGCCAGCGAAAGCCCCGACGGGGAGAGCGTTCCGCCCGCTGTGACGGAGCCGGAGGTCCCGGCTGAACCGGAGGCGCCGGTAGAGCCGGAGGTCCCGGCGGAGCCTGAGGTACCGTCGGAGCCGGAGATCTCGACCGAGCCGGAGCCCACGGAAGAGCCCGCGGCGACGGAGACGCCTGAGGTGACGGCGGAGCCGGAGGTCACGGCGGGACCCGAGGTCACGGACGAGCCGGAAGCCACGGAGGAGCCCGAGACCACGGAGGAACCGGAGGCCACGGAAGAGCCGGAGCACAAGCAGTGGCCCTGGACGGAGCCTGGTGCGCCCGCGGCGTCCATATTGAGCGGCGGGCGGTACCTGACCGTGAATGGTGTCACCTACGCCAGCGAGGGCGGCATTTGGGCCGGGAATACATACCTGTCCGCGGCCAACGGCGAAAACCTGAACCTGTCCGACGGGATGCTCTATTACAGCGCGGGCAATACTATTTGCCGCGTGCCCGCTGGCGGCGGCGCGGACGAGACGGTGTACGCCGCCGAGAGCGCCATCGACCAGATGTACGTCATGGGCCAGGAGGTCCGGTATCTGGCGGGCGGGCTGGTCTATTCCCTGGACATGTCTGACGGCACCGTGGAAGAGCTGACGGCCCCGGCGGGGGTCATCGGCCTCATACCCACCCAGTACGGCAACCTATATCTCACGGGAGATTACTTCAACTATACGCTCTGGGCCGACGAGACCCAGCTTTACGCCGGTATCGACAGCTGCCGCCCGGAGGGCGAGTGGCTGGTCCTGGTCGTGGGCGGCGAGACGTACCAGACCGGTCTGGCAGCCCTGTTCGAGGGCTCTATCAGCCTGCAGGCCTATACTTTGGCCCAAACAGGCGGTGGCAGCGGCCTTTCCGACGAACAGCAGCTTGCCAATGAGGCGGCTTACCTGCAAAGCGCGCAGTACGCGGCCCTGACCGCAGGACTGACGCCTGTGGAGGAGGGCGGCGGCGCGGCCGGCACCGTCAGCACGTCCCACGTCCGGTCCAAGACCCTGACCACCAACCAGCAGAACATCGTCCTGCGGGCCCAGCAAATGGCGGACGTGACGTGGAAGTGCCTGGTGGACCGGTATTCCTGGGGCGGCAACGACGGCAGCTATACATCGGCCAACGCCGGACGCAACGCCAAGGTCACCGATACCAGCAACAGCTCCTCCATCGGCAAGTTCCTGGCTAATCATACATACCGGGGCGTGCCCTATTCCCAGGCGGTCAGCACCGGCTATGTGGGCTGGGACATCTCTTTGACCGATTTTCTCACCAACACCAAGCAGAAAAACAGCGTCTTCTATACGAAATACTCCGACTGGTCCCGTCTGGCGCCCTATTACGGAAGCGACTGTTCGGGCTTTGCGTCCTACGCGTGGGATCTGCCCATCCGCTGCACCTGCACCAGCATGCTGAATTATTCCCAGCGGATAACTTATACGGGCCTGACGGACCTGCAGGTGGGCGATGTGCTCAACAACCCCAGCAGCCACGTGGTCGTGATAACCGATATCGGCTATGACAGCAAGGGCGCTATCGTCTCCGTGGAGGTCACGGAGCAGACCCCGCCCAAGATGCGCGTCACCTGCTACGGCGAGCTCATCACCGGCAGGTCCTATACCTACACCGGCACCATAAAGGACTTTTTGGCGTACCTGAGCACGGGTTATTCCCTGTACCGCCGCAGCTGCTCCAGCCGGCCCACCGTGCGCCGGCCCTCCGACGTGGCCGACCTGAACATGGCCGAGTCCCCGTCCATTTCCGTGGCGGCCGCCGGTCCCTCCCAGGCCACGGTGACGCTCAGCCATAAGGAATCCGGCGCGAAGATCTATTACACCATCGACGGCGCCGCGCCGACCACCAGCAGCACCCTTTACACCGCCCCGTTCACGGTCACGGCCAAGTCCGGCGCGGCCAAGGTGACAGTACAGGCGATGGCTGTGGTCAACGGCAAGAACAGCTTCCCCCTGAACGAGGAGCTGAAGGTGTCCGCGCTGCCCACCCTGGCCATTAAAGGCGACGAAAGCGGCGGCGGCGTGTTCAAGACCACGGCGGACAACGGCGAGACCGTCTATTATGTGAAGAGCGGCTCGACCCTGACCCTGCTTGGCGACAGCGACGCCACCATCTACTACACCATCAACGGGACTACCCCCACCAAATCCAGCAACAACGGCAAGTCCGGCACGGTCAGCATCACCGGCGCGTCCGGGCGGACCATCAAGGCCTTCGCCATGACCGCCGACGGCATCCCCAGCGCCGTGGCTACCTTCAAGATCGGCGTGGGGGACATGTACACCATCTCCGTGGTGGATCCCTTCGGGTTCATCACCCCCGCCGGAAGCGAGCATATGGTCCCGAAAGGCGAGTCCATCACCTTCACCCTCACCACCCAGATCGGCTCCTATAAGCTGAAAAACGTGAAGCTGGACGGCAAGGACCAGGGCGCGAAAACCCGTATCGACCTGACCAATGTGAGCGAGGACCACAAGATCACCGTGGAGGTGGACACCGGCTACGGCGACGTGAGCAGCGCCGCGTGGTACGGTCCCGCGGTGGCGTACACGACGCAAAAGGGCCTGTTCTACGGCACAAAGAGCGTGGGCAATACCCAGTACTTCGCCCCCAACGACCCGGTGACAAGGGCCATGTTCGTCACGGTCCTGGGCCGGTTCGCCAAGCCCTCGCTGTACGTCTCCGGCGCGCCGGTGAGCAACTGGGAGAACGTCGCCAGCAAGATCGGCGTCACCCAGGGCAGCGATATCAATGTCAGAAGCGGTCCCGCCACCACCTATAACCCGCCGGTGGGCACCTTGCAGGCGAGCGGTCTGTATGTGTACGTGACCGATGAAAAGACCACCGACAACGTGAAGTGGTATTACATCCAGTACAATTCCTCCGGCGCTAAGGGCTATATCAGCAGCGTGTACTACGGCAAGGCGCTCATCGACGTGTGCCAGTTCGGCGACATCGTGGGCAGCACCAGCGTCAAGTACTCCTACGGCTACGCGCAGTGGGCGTATCTGAACGATATCGTCAACGGTACCAGCGCCGTCACGTTCAACCCCAGGGGCTATATCTCCCGGCAGGACGTGTGCGTGATGATCTATAACTACCTGACGAAGTACATGAACAAGTCCCTCAGCACCGCCGGCGACCTGAGCAAGTACAGCGACAGCGGCAGCGTCGCCAGCTATGCCGCCAACGCCATGAAGGCGATGATAAACATCGGCCTGATAGAGGGCAAGCCCAACAGCAAGGGCGGTATGGACTTAAAGCCCACCACCGCCACCTCCAGGGCCGAGGTCGCGACTATCTTCATGCGCCTGGACAAATATCTCAACGGCTGACAGAAACTCATAAGCTATCACCCCCTCTGCACGGTATGCATACAATGGACCGGCAGAGGGGGGATTTTATTATGGATCTGGAAAAATACGCCCGCCAGGTCCGCTCTGGCGGCCAGGGCAAGGCTCTGGACGATCTGGCCCGGTCGGAGGCCGGGGCCAAGCTGGCCGCGAAAGTGGACGGCGAGAAGCTGACAAAGGCCGCTAAGGCCGGGGATATGGACGCGCTGGGGAAAATGCTCCGGGATATCCTGTCCACCAGCGAGGGCAAGAGCTTTGCAGACCAGGTGCGCAAGGCGGTGAAACAGGATGGACGGTGATCTGGGGGCCGCGCTGGAGAGCGTGCTGTCCGACCCGGCGCAGATGGAAAAGCTGACCAAAATGGCGCAGGAGCTGTTCGGTCAGGCGGGGGAGAAGTCCGACGAGCAAGCCCGGACAGAGGGTCAGGCGCAGCCGGCCGGCGTGGACACAAAGCTGCTGAGCGCGCTGGGAAAGGCCTTTTCCGGCAAGGCACAGCCCAGCCGCTCCACGGCGCTGTTGATGGCGATGCGGCCATATATGAAGCCGGAAAAGCAGGAAAAGCTGGACCGGGCGATGAAGATCGCCCGAATGGCCGGTATCGCCGGGGTGGTGATGCGGGAATACGGAGGCGGCGAACATGGCGTATAGCGGCGCGTTTCGCATGCAGAGAGAACCCGGACCGGAGCAGGAACAGCAAACGCCCCGGCAGGAACCGACACGAAGCGGTATCGCCGGGACGCTGGACGCGCTGGTGAAGAAGCTGGGGTCCGTCAGCATGGAGACGGACGACCTCATCATGGCGCTGATACTGTATTTGATGTATCGGGAGAGCGGGGATAAAGACTTGCTGATAATGCTCGGGGCGATGCTGCTGGCATAGGAGAGAGATAATAATTCTCTCCCTCCGTCGCGGCTTGCGCCGCGCCACCTCCCTCGTCAGAGGGAGGCTGATTGGCTACCGCGGAAAAGAATTAGGCCCCCTCTGACGAGGGGGCTGTCGCCGCCTTTAGGCGGTGACTGGGGGAGAGATAGATCACGTTCTCGGAACAAGGCCGACTTTTTTGTAGACCTTGCGGAGGGTCTTCATAGCGATATAGGAGGCCTTTTCCGCGCCGGTGCGGCAGAGGTTTTCCAGATACCCCTTGTCCTTCATGAGCCTTGTGGCCTCCTCCCGGATGGGGCGCAGCGTCTCCACAACGGCCTCGCCCACGGCGGCCTTGAAGTCCCCATAGCCGTGGCCGGTGAACTCCGCCTCGATGGCGTCAAAGGTCTTGCCGGTGCAGCTGGCGTATATCTGCATGAGGTTGGCAACGCCGGGTTTGTTGGCACGGTCGTAGCGCACGCAGTGCTCGCCCGTTTCGCTGTCGGTGACGGCGCGCTTGAACTTGCGCAGGATGTCCTGGGGCTGGTCCATGAGGCAGACCCGGCCGTTGCCCAGGTCGTCAGACTTGGACATCTTGCTGGTGGGGTCCAGCAGGTCCATGACACGGGCGCCCACCTTGGGGATATAGGGCTCGGGTATCTTGAACACGTCGCCGTAAACGCCGTTGAAGCGGTGGGCGATATCCCGGGTGAGCTCCACGTGCTGCTTCTGGTCGTCGCCCACGGGCACATAGTCCGGCTGGTAGAGCAAAATGTCCGCCGCCATCAGGGAGGGGTAGGCGAAAAGCCCGCCGTTGATGTTGTCCGCGTTCTTGGCGGACTTGTCCTTGAACTGTGTCATGCGGCTCAGCTCGCCAAACATGGTGTAGCACTGCAGGACCCAGCCAAGCTGGGCGTGCTCGGGCACGTGGGACTGGATGAACAGGGTGTTCTTTTCCGGGTCCAGGCCGCAGGCCACGTACTGGGCCAGCTGCTCCAGCGTCCGCCGCCGCAGGTCCGCCGGATTTTGCCGGGTGGTCAGGGCGTGCAGGTCCGCCATAAAGTAGTAGCAGTCAAAGGTCTCGGCCCGCTCCGCCCAGTTCTTGATAGCCCCCAGGTAGGAGCCAAGGGTCAGGTCACCGGAGGGCTTGATGCCGGAGAGCATCACTTTTTTCTTCTCGTCCATATTCTTCACGCTTTCCACGGCGGTCCGCCGCCGTTTTTTACGGCCATTTGCAGTTATTATAATATCACAACCGATTATCTCTTGACAAGCGCGGGAGAATAAAATATGCTAATGAGAGTTTAAACGAACGAGGGTACGCTATGGACGAGAGATTTTTTGCAGACCTGGAAAGCCGGATTCCCAAGGGGGAGGTACGCACCCGCTTCGCGCCCAGCCCCACGGGTTACATGCACGTGGGCAATCTGCGCACGGCGCTGTATACCTGGTGCATCGCCCGCCACGCGGGGGGCAAATTTATTTTGCGGATAGAGGACACCGACCAGAACCGGCTGGTCCAGGGCGCGGTGGACGTGATCTACCGGACGCTCATAGACTGCGGGCTGGACTGGGACGAGGGGCCGGACAAGGGCGGTCCCGTGGGGCCGTACGTGCAGACGGAGCGCCGGGGGCTTTACCTGCCCTACGCTCAGCGGCTGGTGAAGCTGGGCCACGCCTATTACTGCTTCTGCGACAAGGCGGAGGCGGAGGAGGACGCCGGTTTTGAAAAGGCAGACGACCCATGCCGGGACCTTTCAGAGGACGAGGTACAGCGGCGTTTGGACGCCGGTATGCCGTACGTGATACGCCAGAAGATACCCAGAGAGGGCGTCACCACGTTTCACGACGAGATTTTCGGCGACGTGACCGCGCCCAACAAGGACCTGGACGACCAGGTGCTCATTAAGCGGGACGGCCTGCCCACCTATAACTTCGCCAACGTGATAGACGATCATCTCATGGGCATCACCCACGTGGTCCGGGGCTCGGAGTACCTGTCCAGCGCGCCAAAATATAACCTGCTCTACGAGGGGTTTGGCTGGGAGATACCCAAGTATGTCCACTGTTCGCCGGTGATGCGGGACGCGCATAATAAGATGAGCAAGCGCCACGGGGACCCGTCCTACGAGGACCTGGTGGAGCGGGGGTATCTGCGGGCCGCCATCGTGAACTATGTGGCGCTGCTTGGCTGGGCCCCTGGCGGTGAGCGGGAGATATATTCCATCCGGGAGCTGGCGGAGGCGTTCGATCTCAATGGCATCAGCAAGAGCCAGGCCATTTTCGACATCGACAAGCTGACCTATTTCAACGCCGAGTATATCCGGGCCATGGACCCGGCGGAGTTTGCCAAGGTGGCGGAGCCCTATATCCGTCAGGCGGTGAAAAATCCGGCCATCGACGCTGCCGCCGTGGCGGGGCTGTTGCAGCAGCGCACGGAGGTACTCACCGAGATACCCGGCAAGCTGGGGTTCTTCGACGCGCTGCCGGAGTATAGCACCGAGCTTTACATCCACAAAAAGTCCAAGACGGACGAGGCCATTTCCCTGGAAATGCTGCACGCGGCGCTGCCGGTGCTGGAAGCGCTGGAAGTCTGGGACGACGACAATATCCGGGACGCGCTGGTGGCCCTGGCGGAAAAGCTGGAAGTGAAAAACGCCAAGCTCATGTGGCCCGTGCGTATCGCCGTCACCGGTACGGCCGTCACACCCGGCGGCGCGGTGGAGATATGCCGTATTCTGGGCAGGGACGAGACGCTCCGGCGCATGCAAAACGGCATCGAGAAGCTCACAGCCAAAAATTGACGGTCAAAATCACGCCTCTTGCGGCAACAATACCGCAAGAGGTGTATTTTTATGCGCAAGAGAACGACCATACGGGTGATATCGTATCTGTCCGCCGCGGTGCTGGTGGCGGGCATATTCGCCGTGCGCAGCACGCGCAAGGCAAACGCGCTGGAGCTTTACGCCAGGGCCAACACGCGCCACGCCTTCGACGAGCTGGTGACAAGCGTGACGGAGCTTTCAAACGCACTGGAAAAGAGCCAGTATTTGTCCGACCCGGCGCTGGAAAGCGCCCTGTGTACCCAGATATACGGGCGGGCCATGACGGCCCAGATGGCTATGGGGGCGCTGCCCTACGCCTCTCAGGAGCTGGAGCAGACGGCCAGCTTCGTGGCCAAGGCGGGGGATTACGCCGGGGCGCTGGCCCGGTCCGTGGGGGATAACGGCGGGTACAGCGGGGAGGAGCTGAAAAACCTCCAAAGCCTGGCGAGAACGGCTTCCATCATGAAGCTGAATCTACAGGATATGCAAAGCCGGGTGGACAGCGGCGAATTGGGCATCGAGGACGTGTACCGCCAGACGGACAAGGCCGAGGGCGGGGAGGACCAGCCGCCCATGGCCGGGACGGTGTTCCAGACCATGGAGCAGGAGTTCCCCGAGGTGCCGTCGCTGATATATGACGGGCCATTTTCCGAGACAAAGACAAAGCAGGAGGCTTTGTATTTGCAGGGGAAAGACCAGGTGAGCCAGGACGAGGCGCTGAAAATAGCGGCCAAGTTCCTGAACACAGACGCCGGCGAGCTGAAGGCGGCCGGTGACTGCGGCGGAGATGTGCCATGCTGGGTGTGCGCCGGACGGGTCAACGGCGGGGAATATACCGTGTCCGTGACGAAACAGGGCGGGGAGATATGGAGCGTGCTGTGCTCCCGGCCCGTGGGACGACAGAGCTACTCGGTCAAACAGGGCCTGAGCGTGGCGGAGGACTTTGTGTCCGCCTGGGGCATCGAGGGGTTGGAGGAGAGCTATCACACCGTGTCCGACGGGGTGCTGCTGGTGAACTTTGAGCACGCGGAGGATGGCGTGCGGTGCTACCCGGATCTTATCAAGGTGGGCGTGGCGCTGGACAACGGCGCGCTCATGAGCTATGACGCCGCGGGCTATATCACCGCCCACACCGACAGAGAGATACCCGCGGTCCAGGTCCAGCGGGAGGACGCGCAAAAGAGCGTGGTCAAGGACCTGGACGTGAAGGACTACAGTCTCGCCATCATCCCGTCAGAGGGCGGCGAAGAGCGGCTGTGCCACGAGTTTCTCTGCCAGAGCAAGGCCGGGGACAAATATCTTCTGTACGTCAACGCCCTGACCGGCGATCAGGAGAAGATACTGATACTTCTTGAGGACGAGACCGGGACGCTCACCATCTGACAGAAAAAATTTTTAGAGAAAAAGGGAAAAAGGACTTGTATCTTTCTGTAACCTTTGTTATAATTGGGTAACAGAAAGGTGTGATACTATGAGTCTGATCCCGAATACGACGTGCCGCCGCTGCCATCGGCAGTATCCGTCTTTTCGCAGCCGCTGCCCCTACTGCGGTACCAGGAAGGTGAAGGAGGTCCGCTCTCCGGTGCCGGAGACGGACAGCGCCGTGCCCGGTACGAAGGCGGCCAAGAGCGCGGCGGAGACTATGAATATGCAAATGCTCATCGGCGGCGTGCTGCTGGTGGTTGTCCTGGTGGCGACCATCGCGCTGGTGTCCGTCCGGGTGGGGCGCGATGTGAAGGACCAGAAGCAGGTGGCCGAGCAGCAGCAGGTCCAGGCCCAGACCACGGTCGTACCGCTGCCCACCTCCACGCCTACGCCCGCGCCGACAAACGCGCCGGAGATCCAGGACATGGAGTGCCGCTGGGGCGAGGGCGGCAATATCGATTATATCGAGAGCGGCTATTTCGGGCTGGCGTCCGGTATGAGCATCGATTTGTACCTGACCTGGTATCCGGGGACCATCCGGGCCGTGCCGGAGTGGAGCGTGGATGACGAGACCATCGTGACCATCACGCCCAACGGCAATGAATGTCACTGCGAGCTCATCGGCGAGTCCGGGACGAAGACAAACCTGCACATCAAGGTCAACGAGCGGGAAGAGACCATCGAGATCCAGGTGCTCTGATAAAAGAATATAAATCAAGGGTCCGTCGCAAACGCGGCGGACCCTTTTGCTGTTTATTTTTCAGTTTATCTTCAAGGTCTCCCAGAGGGTGTTGATGTAGTCCAGCAGGTCGCTGTCCAGGTTCCGGTAGGCGTAGGCGTTGTACTTGGCGGCGAAATCGCCCCAGTCAGGGTAGAGGATGGCCATGGCATCCTCGCCCATCTCGTCGATATAGTCCTGGTTTTCGTACACCGCGTGGTTGGGGGAGGCGTACCAGATATACTCCGCGTTGGCGATGGCGGGCTCCTCCGAGAGCATGTAGTTGATGAATATCTCCGCCAAATCTTTATGCTGGCAGGAGGCCGGGACGCACATGGCGTCCACAAAGTAGTTGGTGCGCTCGGGGTAGTAGAAGCGCAGGTCCACGTCGTCGGCCTGGTTGTCCAGCATGGTGAAGTAATCGCCGGCGTAATAGGTGCCGATGGCGGCCTCGCCGGACTCCATCATGTTATATATCTCGTCCATGACGTAGCTCTTGACCAGCGGACGCTGGATAAGCAGGTCGGCCAGGGCCGCGTCCCACTGGGAGCGGTCGGTGGTGTTCACGTCGATGTCCGCCCGGTACATGGCGGTGCCGAAGGCGTCACGGGGGTTGTTGAACTGGAGCATCTGGCCGGCATATTTCTCGTTCCACAGCAGGTCCCAGGAGCCGGCGTCCGCCTCGTCCACCACGTTGGCGTCGTAGATCACGCCCACCACGCCGTAGGTGTAGGGCACGGAGTATACGTCGTCCGGGTCGTAGTAAAGGCCGTGGAAGCTGTCGTCGATGTTGGCGTAGTTGGGGATGTTGTCAAAGTCCAGAGGAAGGAGCATGTCCTCGCTGATCATGCGCTCGATCATATAGTCGGAGGGGATGACCACATCGTAGCTCACCGCGCCGATGGACAGCTTGTTGTACATGTCCTCGTTGCTGGCGTAGGTGTCATAGTTGACGTGGATGGGCTGGCCGTAGTTTTCCTCGTACCAGGCCTCAAACTCCCGGATGGTGTCGAAGCTGCCCTCGGAGCCGTCGGAGATGTACTCGCCCCAGTTGTACACGTTCAGCGTCAGTGTGCCGGCGGAGCTGTTGTCGGACGAGGCGTCATCGGCGGGTTTGCTGCCGGCGTCGGACGAGCCGCAGCCGGCCAGCAGGGCCAGGGTCAGAATGGCCGCGAGAAGGATGAACACGGTTTTTTTCATGATGCGTACCTCCGATATATTGTCAGTTTTTCGCTTTCTTTTCCTGTTTGGCGCTGTGAAGCGCCTGGGTGTCGCTGCGGCCGGTCAGGTTGGAGATGAGCAGCAGCGCCAGTATCACGAAGAAGATGATGGTCGCCAGGGCGTACATCTTGGGCGTGACGGTCTTTTTCGTCATGTTGTAAATGCGGATGGGGAGGGTCTGAAAGCCTGTGCCGGTGGTGAAGTAGCTTATCACAAAGTCGTCCAGGCTCAGGGTGAAGGCCATGATCATGCCGGTGACCACGCCGGGAAGCAGCTCCGGAAGCTCCACCTTCCAGAAGGCACGCCAGGGGGTGCAGCCCAGGTCCATGGCCGCCTCCGGCAGGGCCGTGTCCATCTGCCGCAGCTTGGGAAGCACCTGCAAGATCACGTATGGCAGGCAGAAGGTGATGTGGGCGATGAGAAGGGTGGCGTAGCTGAGGCTGTTGGCCCGGCCGAATAAACGGCCCGCAAAGACGAACATGAGCATCATGGAAATGCCGGTGATGATGTCCGGGTTTATCATGGGGATATTTGTCACCATGTCCATGGCCGAGCGCAGATATTTTCCGCGCATGCGGTGGATGCCCACGGCGGCCGCTGTGCCCATGACGGTGGAAACGCCGGCGGCGCATACAGCCAGCACCAGGGTGTTGCGCACGGTCTTGAGGGTGTCCGTGTCGTGAAAAAGTTCCACGTACCACTTCAGAGAGAAGCCGGAAAACACGGACGTGCTCTTGGCGCCGTTGAAGGAGAACACCAGCAGGATGGCGATGGGGGCGAACAGAAAAAGGAACATCAGGCCCGTGAAGATCTTTGACGCATTTTTCATACCGCATTCTCCCCATATGTGTATTTGTCGGTGAGGCGGCGCATGACCGCCATGGCGGCCAGCAGGACCACCATGAGGATGAAGGCGATGGCCGCGGCGAAGTGCAGGTTGTTGGCGGTGTACTGGCCCTCGATGGCGTCGCCCAGCAGGAAGAACAGGCCGTTGCCCAGCTTTTGGGAGATATAAAATGTGCTGATGGAGGGGATGAGCACCATGGTCACGCCGTTGACCACGCCGGGAAGGCTCAGGGGCAGTATGACCCGCCGCAGTACGCCCACCGGCGCGCAGCCCAGGTCCCGGGCCGCCTCCAGCAGCTTTACGTCCATCTTGGCCATGACGGAGTACAGCGGAAGTATCATGTAGGGCAGGTAATCGTATACCATGCCGATGACCACGGCCGTCTCCGTGCCGATGATGTGGACCGGCCCAAGGCCCAGCAGCCCCAGAAGGCTGTTGAGGATGCCCTTGTCCTGCAATATGGTCATCCAGGCGTATGTGCGGATCAGAAAGTTCATCCACATGGGTATCATGATGAGGGTCATCATGGTCTTTTGCGCCCTGGGAGAGGCGCGGGAGATGATGTAGGCCAGCGGATAGCCCAGCAGCAGACAAACCACCGTGGAGATCAGCGCCAGCTTCATGCTCCGCAGGGAGATGAGCAGATAGGTGTGGGTCTGGCCCAGGGTGCCGTCGGCGTTCACCACCGGCGAGGTGGCGGTGAAAAAGCGGGTGATGTTGGCGGTGGTGAAGCGAAAGGCGTCGTCCGTGAAGGCGTAATAGGCCACGAAGGCCAGGGGCACCAGGATGAAAAGCACGGCCCACAGCTCGTATGGCGCGCTCACAAGGCCGGTGATGAAGGACCGGCGGCGGGCGGTGCCGGCCTTCATTCCGACGCCTCGCTTTCCGCGTCGCTCAGCTCGTCAAACTCGTTGGAGAAGCTGGCATAGTCCCCGTAAAGGCCGGAGTACTCGCTCTTTTTCATGATGTGGATGGCGTCGGGCTCGATGTACAGGCCGATGCGCTCGTCCACGCCCACGTAGTCCGTGGTCTGTATCATCCACTTGAAGCCGCCGATGTCCACGATGACCTCATAGTGCACGCCCATGAAGGTGACGGACGTGACCACGCCGGTCAACTGGCCCTTGTCAAGGGCCACGATGTCCACGTCCTCGGGCCGAACGACAACGTCCACCGCCTCGTTTTCACCAAAGCCAACGTCCACGCATGGGAAGGTGTGCCCGGAGAAGCTCACCAGCTTATCCCGCAGCATCACGCCGTCCACGATGTTGCTCTCGCCGATGAAGTCCGCCACGAAGGCGTTTTTCGGCTCGTTGTACACGTCCTGACTGGAGCCTATCTGCTGGATACGGCCCTCGGACATGACCACGATGGTGTCCGACATGGAAAGGGCTTCCTCCTGGTCGTGGGTGACGAACACGAAGGTGATGCCCGTGGCCTTTTGGATGTTTTTAAGCTCCTGCTGCATGTCTTTCCGGAGCTTCAGGTCCAGGGCTGCCAGCGGCTCGTCCAGAAGCAGCACGCGGGGCTTTCCCACCAGGGCACGTGCGATGGCCACGCGCTGCTGCTGGCCGCCGGAGAGGCTGGACACGGACCGGTGCTCAAAGCCCTTCAGAGCCACCAGGGACAGCATCTCATGCACCCGCTCGTTCAGTTCGTCTTTCGGCGTTTTCCGCTCCCGCAGGGGGAAGGCGATGTTCTCAAATACGTTCAGGTGGGGAAACAGGGCGTAACGCTGAAAAACCGTGTTCACGTTCCGCTTGTGGGGCGGCAGGTCGTTTATCCGCTGGCCCATGAACAGGATATCCCCGGCGTCGGGGGTCTCAAAGCCGCCAATGAGGCGCAGGGTGGTGGTCTTGCCGCAGCCGGAGGGACCCAGGAGCGTGATGAATTCGTTGTCGTAGATGTCCAGGCTGATGTTGTCCAGCACCACTTCACCGTCAAAGGATTTGGTGATGTTTTTCAGCTCGATGATCTTGTCCATGGCGTCCTCCGGATAATGAAAAAAGTGGAACATGCCGTTGGCACATTCCACTTGCGTTTTGTCACGGTCAACCGTCTTTTAAAGACGGAACCGTCCCAATGGATTTGAGAGTTTTCCGAAAGCAAAGATGCCTTGCCCTACTCTTACTGACCATTTTACAAGTTTGTGTGCCGCCCGGCACCGGTTATAAAGTAACCAACTTATAAAACTTGAGCCCTGGGCATGCCGCCCAACTCAATCAATAAGGCAGCTGACGCTGCCAGCCGCATGTCGCGGCGATTCGGCGTTCGACCCGGCTGTCCGTCTGGCCTTGGCCGTCCCGGATGGGAACGGCGGTCGCATCCTGCTTTGGAATTAAACGATTCCAATTGAGACGGACAGTATTTTAACAATATCCGCCCGTATTGTCAATAGAAAACTCGAATTAAGGCGCTTGGAGAAAAAATATCTTTCACGAAAGACTGGTAACAATCCCCCAGTCAGCGCCATAGGCGCTGACAGCCCCCTTTACACAAGGGGGCCGTCCATATGGAAAGGCGCGGCCGCCGAAGCGGCCGCGCCAGGTATTTATTTGGTGTACTTCAAACTGCTGCTGGCTGTGTATGGGCTGAGCATGGTCTTCTTATCGTTTTCGCAGCAGCGGACCGTGAACTGGTAGGTCACGCCGTTTTTCAGGTTCGCCGACTTGCGGGTGTAGGTGGTGGCGGTGGTCGTCCCTATCTTCTTCCAGCTGCCGCCGTTTTCTTTGTAGTAGACCATGTACCGGGGCGCGCCGGCGATCTTATTCCAGGACACTTTGATGCCGTTGGACGCTCTTGCAATGGTCACGGCGGGCGGGGCGTAGTAATGGAGAGAATTACTGGCCACGTAGCCGCTGAGCATGGTCTTCTTATCGTTTTCGCAGCAGCGGACCGTGAACTGGTAGGTGACGCCGTTTTTCAGGGTCGCCGACTTGCGGGTGTACGATGTGGCGGTGGTGGTGCCGATGGCGTGCCAGGAGCCGCCGTTTTCCTTGTAGTAGACCATGTACCGTGGCACGCCGGGTATCGCGTTCCAGGAAACTTTGATGCCGTTGGTGGCCAGGGAAATGGTGACCTCCGGGACGTTGGAGACGTATTCCAGGGAGTTGCTGGTGCCAAAGTCGCTGAGCGTGGTGACTTTATCGTCGGCGCAGCAGCAGACCGAGAACTGGTATGTCGCGCCGTTTTTCAGCGCGGACGCCTTGCGGGTGTACGATGTGGCGGTGGTGGTGCCTATCTTTTGCAGGTCGCCGCCGTTTTCCCTGTAGCAGACCATGTACCGGGGCGCGCCGGGTATCTCGGTCCAGGTGACCTGAATGCCGTCGTCAGTCTGGGCGATGGTCACCGCGGGGGCCGGGGTCGGCGTGGGCGTGGGCACAGGGGTCGGGGTGGGTGAAGGCGTAGGCGTGGGGGTAGGTGTCGGCGTAGGTGTCGGCGTGGGCGTGGGTGTAGGCGTGGGCGTAGGCGTGGGTTCGACTGTGGGCTCGGGGGTAGTCGTGGGCTCAGTGGTGGCCGTGGGTTTGGGCGTGGCCGTGGGCTCGGGCGCGGGCGTAATGCAGCGGAAGCCGTTTTCCCGGGCAAAGGAGACGACGGTCGTGATGGTACGGGCGGTGGGGATATAGACCACCGTCGTGCCGGGTACGCCAAGGGTGCCGGCCTGGGTGCCGGAGGGCTGGCCGTCGGTCAAACCGCCAGGAGTGCCCAGAGAGAGATTGCAATCGGGGTTGTTGATGGTGAGTCTCGTCAAGGAATTGCAGTTGCTGAAAGCACCGTAGCCGATCGTGGTCACAGAGCTGGGCAGCGATACGCTGCGCAGGCCGGCGCCGTCAAAAGCCAAAGCGCCAACGGTGGTCAGGGAACTGTACAGGGTCAGGCTCGTCAGCCTTTCACAGCCGGAAAAGGCACAGGTGCCGATGGAGGTAAGGCCGGTCGGCAGGGAAACGCTGGAGAGGTTCTTGCAGTTGTAGAAGGCGGAGTGGTTGATGGCGGTGACACCGGAGGGGATACTGACGCTTCGCAGACCGGAGCCGGAGAAAGCGCCGTTGTCAATGGTGGTGATGTTGGAGCTGAGGTATATGCTGGTAAGAGAAGTGCAGGAGGCAAAGGCCTTGTTGCCGATGGTGGTAACACCGCTGGGGAGGCTCACGCTGGAAAGGGATTCACAGCCGGCGAACGTCTGTTCCGGGATGGCCGTCAGGCCCGCGGGGAGCGTTGCGCGGGTAAGGCCGGTGCAGCGGAGAAAGACGCTCTCGCCAAGGCTGGTGACGTTGTCGGGGATGGTTATGTTCTTCAGGGCATAGCAGTCGGAAAACGCGCCGTTGCCGATGGTGGTCAGGGCGCTGCCTGAGAATGTGACGGAGGTAAGACTGGTGCAGTAACAAAATGCGGCCTGGCCGATCTCAGTCACGCTGGCGGGGATGGTCACGGAAGTGAGGCTGGTGCAGCCCTGGAAAGCGGACTGATCTATCTTTGTCAGCGTGTCGGGCATCTGGATGGAGGTAAGCCCGGTGCAGTAATAGAAGGCGTTCCGGCTGATCTGGGTAACGCCAGAGGGAATGGTGACAGAGCGCAGGTTGGCGCAGTCAGAAAAAGCGCTGTTATAAATGTACACGATGCCATCGGGAACGGTGTAAGAGGTTTCCGTCTTTCCCTTGGGGTAAAGATACAGGTGCGAGCCCCTCTTGCCAAGGTGCTTGCTGAACAGCACGCCGTTCTCGGTGCAGTAGTTTTCGTTGGCTTCGGCTACCTCGATGCTGGCCAGGTAGTCGCAGCCGCCGAAAGCGTCCAGGGCGATCTTGGTAACGGACTTGGGGATACGGATGGAGGTCAGGCCGCTGCCGGTGAAGGCGTAGCTGTTGATGTTGGTGACGCCTTCGGGGATGGTGACGGAAGCGAGCTTGGAGCAGCCATAAAAGGCGCTGGAGCCGATGGTGGTCACGGTGCCGGGGATATCCACGGAGGTGAGCGCGGACAAAAAGGCAAAGGCGTAGTTGCCGATGTTGGTCACGCCGCTGCCGATAACGAGTTTGGTGACATACCGGCTGTTCCCGCCGGCCGTCCAGGGAGCGGCGGCGTTGTAGGTATAGTCAGACATCGTGCCGGCGCCGGAGATGGTGAGGGTATATGTGTCGCGGGTGTCCTTGCCGAATTTGGCGGAACCGTTCACGGTCAGCGCCCACGTGAGAGCGGCGCCGCAGGTGCCGGACGTGGCGACGCTGTCATCTTCGGCTATGGCTGCGGGCTCCGCGTCCGGGACCGCAGGGGCCTCCGTGACGACGGGAACTTCCGTGACCACAGGCACGGGCTCCGGCGTGGGAGCCTCCGTGACGACGGGCACGGGTACTTCCGTGGGGACTTCCGTGACGACGGGCACGGGCTCTTCCGTGGGGACTTCCGTGTCTACGGGCACGGGCTCTTCCGTGGGCACTTCCGTGTCTACGGGCATGGGCTCCGCCGTGGGGGCGGCTGTGTCCACAGGGGCCACGTCCGCCAGGGCGGGTACAGCGGCCAGGAAGGTCATCAGGATCGCCAAAAACAGGCTCAGGCGCTTTCTTGTCATGGGGCATACTCCTTTCGCGGGGGAACAAATTGAAATCAACTTACAAAATAATATTATACTATATTTCTACTCGATGCGCAAGATGGCGGAGGACAGGCCGGCGTTGGGAAAATATTTCCCCACGAATGGCACGTCCGGGACCGTGAAGGTCCGGCCGGCGAGATAGGCAAGCGGGCCGGCGTCAGACGTGAAGGCAAAGGTGAGCCGCCAGGACCAGAGAAGCTGCCGGTGCTCGCCGTGCTGCCGGTTCAGCTTTTCCCGGCCATATTTGCTGTCGCCCAAAAGAGGCCAGCCGGCATTCGCCATCTGCACACGTATCTGGTGGGTGCGGCCCGTGTGCAGCCGGCAGGCCACAAGGCTGAGGCCGTCGCGAGTGGTCAGGACCTGATAGTCCGTGGCGGCAAAGGTGGCTCCGGGGGCGGGGCCGGACTTGACATAGACCTGGTTTTTCGCCGCGTCTTTCAATAGCCAGCCTTCCAGCCGTCCGGCGGGGGGCTCCGGTTTGCCCAGACACACGCAGAGATACTGCTTGTCCACCTGGCGGGCGCGTATCATCTCGTCCATGGCCCGCAGGGCGGGGGCGTTTTTCGCCGCTATCACGATGCCGCCGGTGCCCCGGTCGATGCGGTTGCACAGGGCGGGTGCAAAGCTGTTCTCCGAGCCCGGGTCCCACTGGCCGGACTGGTAGGCGTAGGCCTGGATATGGGCGATGAGCGTGTCCGCCGACCAACCCTGGGCCTCGTGGCAGAGCACGCCGGGGCGCTTGTTCACCAGCAGGATATTCTCGTCCTCATATACGATGTCCAGCCGGGGCTTTATGCTCTCCAGCCAGCCGGCAGGCTCACGCGCCGGCGGGTCGAAAAACCCGTCCGGGATATAAAGGCGCACCGTGTCGCCCTCTGAAAGACGCACGTCGGGCTTGACCCAGTGGCCGTTGACTTTCACATCCTTGCGGCGAAATGCCTTTTGCAGCAGGGAGGAGGGTATGGACGGGGCTGCCTTGGCGGCAAATCGGTCCGCCCGCTGGCCCGCGTCGTTTTTCGTGACGGTAAACTCTTTCATAAATATAGTGTATCATGAAAATTTAGCATTGACAACGGGATTGTCTTAATTTATAATACTTTGGCGACTGTAGAGGTTTGTCCAATGATCTTAGATCTGCACGAAATCATCGAAGCGCCGGGAAAGAGCGTGTCTTTCCGGTGCGAACTGGACCGGGAGCGGCTGGCGTTTCCGGGTCTGGAGGCTTTTGCTGGGCCGGTGACGGCCACGGGTGTGGTGAAAAATACCGCCGGTGTGCTGACGCTGACCGCCGACGTGGAGGCGGATATGACCGTTCTCTGCGACCGGTGCGGAAAGCCCTTTGAAAAGAGGCTCTCGCCCCGCTATACCGCCACATTGCAGGCGGACGCGGAGGACGCGGACAGCGAGAACGTCTTCCCCCTGGACGGGGACGGCGTGGACGTGTCCGACGTGGCGGAGACGTGTTTGATCTTGGACATGGACAGGAAATTCCTGTGCCGGCCGGACTGCAAGGGCCTGTGCCCTGTGTGCGGGAAGGACCTGAACGACGGCCCCTGCGGCTGCAAAAAAGAGATCGATCCGAGAATGGCGGCCCTTGGGCAGCTGTTGGATGATATTCAGGAGGTGTGAAC
>CANQKA010000026.1 GCA_947624395.1 uncultured Oscillospiraceae bacterium | reverse complement strand
TTTCAATAAAAGATAAAAATCTCAGAATCAAACGTTGACAACCCGTATTTTTGATGATAGAATTGTAACCGAATCCAGATGGAGATAACAAGAAATAACAAAAAGATTACACATGAGCTATTATGGATTCGGGAGGTAAACCCAATGAGAAAAGTATGGAATACGATCGTTGTGCTCGGCATACTGCTGTGCATGGTCCTGAGCCTGGGCGTCACGGCTGACGCGGCTGAGGAAGATACGGCGATCTTTGCCGTCAGCGGCGAGCAGCTTGCCCCTGAGAGCATCGACGCGATGCGGACCGAGACCCCCGGCTGCCTGGTGGTGGACGTGGACGGTCTGGCGGACGGTCAGAGCGTCGCGGGCTACAGCGCGGTCTATGCGCTGGCGGAGCCCACGGATTACGTGGAATACAAGGCCATCCTGCCCGGTAAGGCGGAGGAGTTCACCGTCGGCGCCAAGGAGAAAAAGGTGGTCCTGGCCGGTGTGGCCGAGACGACGACCGCCGAGGAACTGGCCGCTGCTATCGCCACGTTCGCGGCTGACGAGCCGTTCGTGGCCGTCATGGGACCTGCCGCCGCTGCCTCTGTGGTGGCCGGCTGCCCTGGTGTGAACGTGTTCCTGACCACGGGTCTGGACGATGCCTCCGCCGCCGGCGGTGTGACGGTCGTCAACGTGGGCAAGCAGGTGGAAGCGCCTGTGAGCCTGGTGAAGATCAACGACGACAACACCTGCGCCGCTGAGAACATCGCCGTGCCCCAGACCATGACTGTCACCGAGGATACCCCGGAGGACGACACCACCGCGGATGACACAACGGACGAGACCACCGAGGGCGACACCACGGGCGAGCAGACCCAGGAGCCTCCCGCGGAAGAGACCCCGGCTACCTGCGACGTGATCTATGACGGCAACGGCCGTGACAGCGGCATCGTGCCCGACGATATGGATATCGCCACCGGCGATTACGTCCTACGTGACAACGGCTACGCCAAGGACGGCTATACCTTCGCCGGCTGGACGCTGAACGTACCCGACGACGCGATGGTCTATCAGCCCGGTGAGCATATCACCCTCACCGGCGATACCACCGTCTACGCCAAGTGGGAGGCCGAGCAGCAGGAAGAGCCTACGCCTGCGAATGAGACGGCCCCCACGTCTTACACCGTCACCTATAAGGCCGGCGAGGGCGCCGGCGCCGACGTGGCCTACTCCTTCAGCGAGGCCGACAAAGAGATCACCATGTCCGACAGCGCCGCGATCGGCTTCACCGCTCCCGAGGGCAAGCAGTTCGCCGGCTGGCTGGAAGAGGGCACCGAGACCGTCCGCGGGGCGGGCGAGGCTTATACCGTCGCCGCCAACGTGAACTTCGTGGCCCAGTGGTCCGAGGCCAATGACCCCAACACCGTTGACGCGGACGCGCAGACCTGGAAGGTCACCTACGTGGCCGATAACGGCGCCGGTACCACGATCGAGCGCTCGGTCGATGCCACCGGCGTCACCGAGAAGGATTACACCCTGGAAGCTCTGCCCGCCGAGTTCACTGCCCCGACCGGCAAGACCTTCGGCGGCTGGAAGATCGGCGAGACTGTTTCTCAGCCCGGCGCTGTGGTGAAGCTGACCGGCGACACCACGGTCACCGCCGTGTGGAACGACGTGGCCAAGCAGACGGTGAATCCGGCTGTGGACACCGCTGACCTGACCTTCACCAAGAACTCCGCCGAGAAGCTCCAGGTGAGCTACAAGGCCGAGATCGACACCGTCTCCGTGGACGGGACCGCCATCACGCTCAACTCCGATTACGGCATCATCGTCAACGGCGACACCGAGACCATCGCCTTTGAGAACATCTATCTGAACGGCCTGAGCGTGGGCAACCACACCGTGAACGTCACGTTCAAGTCCACGGACACGACGGATTACTACCCCGACAACCGCACGCTGACCATCACCCCGGACCCGAGCTCCCAGGTGGACAGCGTCAAGCAGGATTGGGACCGCTCCCAGAACCTGATCATCGACTTCGCCCAGTATGACCGGGGCAACCCCACCAAGCTGGAGCTTCTGCAGGCTTACGAGCGTGACGCCAACGGCAACTATAAGCAGGACGAGAACGGCAACTATCTCCCCGTGTGGAAGGCTCTGACCAGCGGCAAGGACTTTACGGTCAGCGGCTCCGCCATGACCATCTATCCCTCTCTGCTGGGCACCTGGAAGAATCAGCAGTATGGCTTCCGCGTGACCTTTGACGGCGCCGGCACCACCAAGGGTACTACCACGATGCTGCTGTACCTGAACGTGACCGGCACCGTGCCCGCCCAGGCCACCGCCACCGCCGCGCCCACCGGCTCGGCCGGCTATGTCACCGGCGACAACGTGAACCTGCGCGCCGGCGCCGGCACGGACAGCAAGGTGCTGCGCACGGTCACCAAGGGCACCAAGCTCACCATCTACAGCATCACCAACGGCTGGGCCAATGTGTCCGTGGACGGCGTGGTCGGCTACATGAGCGCCAACTATATCGCTTATGAGACCGCCGCTACCGCCACACCCAACCCCGCCGGCACCTCTCCCGCCACCGGCGACACCAACAACGTCACGCTGTATATCGTGATCCTGGCGGTGCTGATCGTGGCGCTGGTCGCGGTGCTGATCGTGGTCATGAAGAAGCGCAGAAGCTGATAAGGCCGCGCCGAAACAGGTAAAAACGTAATACAATGACGAGCAAGGGCCGTGGGTTCCCCACGGCCTCAGCTTGTCAAAGAGAGAAAAATGTAAGTCACGCAAGGGGGAGCTCGAGGGGGACGGGAGTCCCGCCTCGAATGAGATCTGACGCCCCGCGCTTGCGCGGCGAGCGAAGCGAGGACTTTTGTACCGCGTGCGGTACAAAAGTACCGGCGTCATTTAGAAAGGCGGACGGCGGGATGGACAAGCCCCGTGGGAAAAAATACGCAAGGCGGGCATTGGCGCTGCTGCTGGGCTGCGCGCTGCTTTTTTTGACGGCGTGCCACAGCGACGGGCCGATAGACATCGAGCTGCGGGAAGGGGAGAGCTTCACCGTGGCCGTGGCGGAGGAGCCGGATTCGCTCAACCCGCTTATTGCCACCAGCGAGGCGGCGAAGGAGTTCTTTCTGCTGGCCTACGATCCCCTGTGGCGTCTGGACGCCGAGGGCAAGCCTGTGGCGTGTCTGGCGGAGGACTACAGCCTTTCCAGCGACAGTCTCACCTGGACCATCCGTCTGCGCCAGGACGCCTATTTCTCCGACGGCGTGCAGGTGACAAGCGCGGACGTGCGCTATACATACGAGACCATGATGGTGTCCTCGCCGGTATACGACCCCTGCTTTGACGGCATCAGCGACATCCGCTGTCCGGACAGCTTCACGGTGGTCATCACCACCGACTATGTGAAGGGCGACATGCGCATCAATCCCGTGCCCATCCTGCCCCGGCATATCTGGGGCGAGGTGAGCGGCGATTTGAGCGCCTTTGAAAACGAGAAAATAATCGGCTCCGGGCCCTTTGTGCTCCAGGCCGCCAGCGACGACCCCCAGGACATCAGCTGGACGTTCCGCGCCCGGTCGGACCACTTCATGGGCGAGAGCACGCTGGGCAGCGTGCGGTTCGTCTACTACGGCTCGGAAAACGGCGCGGGACGGGCCGTGTCCATGGGCGACGCGGACGCGGCCATCGGCATGACGGACGTGCAGCTGACCACCTTACAGGGCGTGCCTGGGGTACGGCTGATACAGTCCTATCTGCCCACCAGCGAGATACGGGCCATCGCCTTCAATACCCGCAAGGGCGTGTTCACGGAACAGGCCATGCGGCAGATGATCGAGTACTGCTGCGACAGGGCATGGATGCTGTCAATGTCCTCCGGCGACGGGGGCATGACCGGCAGCTCCTGGGCCAGTCCCGGCGCGAGCTATTTTTACGACATCGTCAATCTCCGGCCATTTGACGCGTCCATGGGTGAGGGCATCCTGTTTTCCTTCGGCTACGGCGACGTGGACCAGGACGGTAAAATGGAGGATATCGTCACCGGCGACAAGCTGACGTTTAAGCTCGTCACAAGCTCCAAGGACGACTGGTCCAGCACCGCCGGCACCGTCCTGAGCGAGGCGCTGGCGGGCATCGGCGTGAGCCTGAACTGGCAGACCACCGACGGCGACGTGCAGGATATCTGTCTGCCCAAGGGCGATTGGGACATGTGCATGCTCTCCTGGCGTGGCAGCGCCAACCCGGTGCTGGCCGCCCGGAACTTCCGTACGTCCGTCAACAGCCTGACGGGCTGGAACAGCGAATCGTTCATGAACGCCTACACCCAGCTCTGTTCGGCCACGGACGAGATATCCGTGCAGAACACCACTATACAGCTCCAGCAGATATTCTACGACGAGTGCCCCTACGTGATACTGGCCTACCACAGCGATATCCAGGCCATCCGGGATGACCGCTGGACGGGCTATGAGGACGTACTGGAAAAGGCGGGGGGCCTGTTCGGCATCGGCAGCATCGAAGCGTATATGACCATTACGCCCGGAGCCAACGCAGAGGGCTGAAAGGGGAGAAGCGCCATGGAACTTACCATCAACAGCGCCGCCGCCAACGAGCGGCTGTCCGGCATCCGGGAGTTCACCTACCTGGTCCGGGACACGCCGGGGGCCATCGGCTTCACCCTGGGCGAGCCGGATCTGAACACCCCCGAGCCCATCAAAGACGCGGCCAAGGCCGCCCTGGACGCCAACGACACCCACTATCCTCCCGGCAACGGCTACCCGTCCACCCTGGAGGCTATTTCCGCCTACGAGGCCCGGGAGCACGGCTTACAGTATTCCCCCGATGAGATCATTCTGACCGACGGGGCCACGGAGGGGCTTTTCGTGACCCTGGCGACGATTTTGAACCCCGGCGACGAGGTCATCATCCCCACGCCGGCCTTTGGGCTTTACGAGTCCATCACGCGGCTTTTCCGGGGCGTGCCCGTGGCCTTGCCCACGGAGAAGAACCGCTTCCAAATCGACCCGGAGGCCCTGCGGGCGGCCCTGACAGCAAAGACCAAGGCCGTCATCCTCACGTCTCCCAACAACCCCACTGGGTGCATCTATACGAAGGCCACGCTGGACGGGGTGCACGACGTGCTGCAAGACAGACCCGTGTTCGTGCTGTGCGACGACGTGTACCGTTCTCTGGTCTACTCCGGTGAATACCACAGCTTTTCCGAGTATCAGGACATGCGGGACCGGATCGTGGTGGTCCAGAGCTTTTCCAAGCCCTACGCCATGACCGGCTGGCGGCTGGGGTATATCCTGGCGGACGCGCCGCTGCGGGAGCGCCTGCAGGTATTCCACCAGTACTGCGTCACCTCCGCGCCGTCGTTTTTGCAGACGGCGTGCGTGAAGGCGCTTAACACGGACGTGGCGCCTGTGCGGGCGCTGTTCAAGCGCCGCCGGGACTATGTGTACAAGCGGCTCGTGGACATGGGCTGGACCGTCCAGGAGCCGGAGGGCGCCTTTTACATGTTCATCGACGTGCGCAAGTACGGCATGGGGTCCGTGGACTTTTGCAAAAAGCTCCTGGCCCAGGCCGGCGTGGGCATGATCCCCGGCGTGTATTTCGGCACCGAGGGCTATATGCGCATGAGCTACTGCTACTCCGACGAGGAGCTCAAAGAGGGCCTGGACCGAATGGAGCGCTTCATCAAAACGCTGTGAAAGCGACCGCAAATAAAGACGCTGCACGAAATGTGCAGCGTCTTTTCTGTCACAGCAGCTTTTCCAGCCGCCTGATCTGCTCTTTGAGCCGGTCCGTCTCGGCGGTGATGTCGCCGTAGTCCGTCTCGTTGACCTGAAGGATGCGTTCATAGTCCCGGATGGCGGCGGCGTAGTCCTTTTTCTGCTCGTGTATCTGGGCCAGGGAATAGAGCCCGTCGGTGAGCCTTGGCGGGGTCTGGATGGAAATGCACGTCTCATAATCCGCCTCTGCCTGGTCTATCATGCCCAGCTTTTTGATACGGTCCGCCCGACCGCAGTATGCCTGCCAGGCGTCGGGACTTTTTTCCACCGCCGCGTCCCACAGCCGCAGCGCCTCTTCCCGGTCGCCACGGCCCAGGGCCACGTCACCCAGGTACATGATGGCCTGGTGGTCGTCCTTGATGGCCTGCAGGCCGCGGATATAGGGCTCCGCCTCGTCATAGCGGCCATCCGCCAGCAGGTTCTCAATGATGGCGTAATGGCCCAGGAAGCTGTCGGGATTTTTCTCCAAAAAGCCCTTGAAATACTCGATGACCTCGAAGTGGTTGTCGTACCATTCGTCGCCGAACGCGCCGCCCATGGCCTCCAAATAGGCCACCCAGCCGGGTTTTTGCTCCGGGGCCAGGTCCAGCGCGTGCTTGGCGTACTCCGCCGCCAGGTAGTGGTCGTACTGGGCCCGGTGGTTATAAAGGTCGGCCAGGTCTGTGTAAGCCCGGACGTTTTTTGGGTCATCCAACAGCACCTTGTTGAGGAACGACGCGGCCTGTTGGAACGCCTCTGCACCGATGTGGCCCTCCCGGTCCAGCATGTTCTCCACCTGCTCAAACCGCGTCTCCTGTGGCAGCTCGAACAGCTCGTCGATGGTCACGCCAAAGTAGGCGGCGATGGCGGGCAGCAGCGTGATATCCGGCAAGCTGGCCTCCGTCTCCCACTTGGATATGGCCTGGAAGCTCACGCCCAGGTGGGCGGCGGCCTGCTCCTGGGTGACGCCCTTTTGCGCCCGCAGCGCCTTGATGGTCTTTCCAATCTCCATAGTGTTCCGTCCTTTCGCATGTTGCCGGAGGCCCTCGGTAAGACGAATATAGCACAGCGGGCAAGACAGGGCAATAGAGGCGGATTCGAGCCGATTCTACGACAGGTTGAGAGCTCCGCTCACAGTCGGCGCTGTGGCTCGCCCCAGCGCCCCAGAGGGCGGCCGTCCCAGCCAAAATAGGTCTCCGTGACGGAGCGTACAGTCCGGACCCGACGGGCCCGTTCCTCCACCGAGAGGGACTTGTCCGCCAGATACGGCGCATACTGCACGTTTCGGATGGCGCACAGCAGCACCGCCCCTTCGCCGTGGGGCAGATGCTCCTTTACCTCCAACTCAAAATTCACCGGCGACGCCTTTAAAATCGGCACAGGCAGCTTGACGCCTGGTTCCGTGTCCAGCGGGATGGCGGCTTTTTCCGGACTGTACCCGCTGGTGTTGCCAAGCTTGTCCGCCAGGGGCAGAAGCTCCTCCGTCACAAGATTGGCCGAAAACATGCCCGTTTGGCGAATGCGGTCCAATGTCAGTTTCGGCTCGCCGATGGCGGCCATGAAGCCTAGGGCGTTGTCCTCGGCGTTCCAGTAATAGCTCATCCAGGTGAACAGAGCGAAATTCGGCGTGCCGTCGCTCCTGTAGGTGCCGTAGAGCATCAGGGTCTGGGGGCAGAAGTCATTGGTGGCGTCGCGGCTGATTTTGTTCATGGTTCTCTTCCTCCTTTAAATTGTCCAAAACTCTGGTGAGATAACCTTCAAAGGCCAGGACTTCCTGCTCCGAGAAGTCCCGGTAATAGATATCGTTCATCCGCTCCGACACCGCGTCGTAGCGCTCCCGGAGCTGTCTGGCCTTTTCCGTCAGATGCACGCGCACCCGCCGCCGGTCCTGCCTGTCCGGGACCCGCTCCAAAAGCCCCGCGGCCTCCATCCGGTCCAGCATGCTGGTAAGCGTGGCGTTGGCCAGACTGGTCCGCCGGGCAACCTCCGCAGCCGGAAGCATGTCCTCCTGCCATAGCACGTAGAGGATACGGCCCTGGGGACCGGTGAATTCCACCACGCCCTCCCGCTCCAGAATGCGCTCAAAAACACGCCCGCCAAGCTGCTTGATCCGCGAGATCAGAAATCCGCCCTGTGTGCGCATGATACATCATCTCCTAAAAAGTTCGGTATGATATATTTCTAAAGCGAAATATATCATACCGAATTATGTTTGTCAACCGGTTTTTACACCAGTTTGACGTTGTAGGTTTGCAGCCAGTAGTTCACCTGCAGCATGTAGGCGATGGTCTGCGGCGTGGTCATGAGCTGGCCGTACCAGGGCTGGGCCTTGTCGTCGTCCAGCAGCGTTTCCAGCGCGTCCCGGCGGACCAGGGTCAGCAGCGGCGCGTTTTTGTCCGCCAGTATTTGGCGCAGCCGCTTGGATACCTCGGCCATATAGGCGGGATTATGGGTCTTGGGGTAGGGGCTTTTCTTGCGCCAGAGTATTTCCTGGGGCAGATAGTCCTTCATCGCCTCCCGGAGAAGACCTTTCTCATAGTGCCGCAGGTCCTTAAATTCCCAAGGCACCGAGTAGAGATATTCCGCGATCCGGTGGTCGCAGAAGGGCACCCGGACCTCCAAGGCGCTATACATGCTCATCCGGTCCTTGCGGTCCAAAAGCGTCTGCATGAACCAGTCGGTGTTCAGGCGCATCATTTCGCGCATGCGCTTGTCAATAGGGCTGTCGGTGTCCAGGGTGTCCGTGTCGGCCAGTGTCATGCGGTATTTCTCCATGAGGTATTCCCGCGGGTCCAGACCCTGTTTGAACTCCGGCCGTAAAAAGCCCGCCCGGTACTGGATGGACTGGGCCCAGGGGAAGCCCTCGGCCATGCGTATTTTTTCATCCCGGTACCAGGGGTAGCCGCCGAATATCTCGTCGGCGCACTCCCCGGACAGCGTCACGGTCACCCGCTTTTTGATCTGCTTACAGAATTGCAGCAGGGACGAGTCCACATCGCTCATTCCCGGCAGGTCACGGGCCTGGACCGCCTCGTACAGGCCGTCCGCCAGCTCCAACGTGTCCAGCACAGTGGTGTGGTTGGCGCAGCCAAGCCAGTCGGCCAGTTTGGGGATATACACCGTGTCGCTGGTGGGCTGAAATTTCGTCTCATGGAAGTACTTGAGGTGGTCCCGATAGTCCACGGAGAAGGTGTCCAGCGTCCGGCCACGCTCCTTCATGTAGAGGTTTGCGATGGACGAGATGAGCCCCGAGTCCAGCCCGCCGGAGAGAAACGTCCCGATGGGCACGTCGCTGACAAGCTGGCGCTCTATGGCGTCGGTGACCAGGTACCGCACCGTGTCGATGGTGGCGGTCAAATCGTCGGTGTGCTCCCGTGCGGTGAGCTTCCAGTACCGGTCCAGGCGCAGGCCGCTTTCGTCGAACCAGCCCCGCCAGCCGGGACGCAGCTCCTCCACGCCCCGGAACACCCCGTAACCAGGCGTCCGGCCCGGACCGGTGAGCAGCACTTCCAGCACGCCCTCCCGGTCCAGTTCCGTCTCCACCGCCGGATGGGCCAATAGACCCTTGATCTCCGAGGCGAATAGAAACGCGCCGTTTCTCAGGGCGTAGAAAAAGGGCTTCACGCCCATCCTATCCCGGGCGATGAAAAGCCGCCGAGCCCTTGCGTCCCAGACCGCGAAGGCGTAAATGCCGTTGAAGCGGTCCACGCAGTCCCCGCCCCACTGGATGAAGCTCTTGAGAACCACTTCCGTGTCCGAGTGGCCGTTGAACGTATGGCCCAGGGATACGAGCTCGGTCCGCAGCTCGTCGGTGTTATAAAGCTCCCCGTTGTACACGATGGTGTACGTATGCCCGCCACGGCCCGCCGTCATGGGCTGACGGCCGTTTTCGATGTCTATCACGCACAGGCGGTTGTGCAGCAGCGCCGCGCACTCGGTCACATAGGCGCCGTGCTGGTCGGGTCCCCGGCTGGTCATAGTCCGCTGCATGGCGGCGAACACGGCCCCCTGGTCCCGCAGGTCGTTGGCATAGTCGATCACTCCCGCGATGGAACACATATCCATATCACCCCGTTCGACTTATTTCGCGTATCTCAGTATATGCGCCGGTGAAAAAAGGGTGCCGTTGCGCCGGCGGGGAAGTTGTGCTATACTGAACGCCACTTTTGCGGCGGGAGGGATGACGATGCAGGAGTTGGACTGCGGCTTTACCAGGGGCGAGGACTGGTTTCGCTACCGGGTGGGGGCGATCATCGTGGAGGACGGCTGCGTGCTGTTTGCCACCAACGAGAAGGAGAAGTACTATTACTCCGTGGGCGGCGGCGTCCACGTGGGCGAAAAGGCGGAGGACGCGGTAGTCCGGGAGGTGCTGGAGGAGACGGGCGTGCCCTATGCGATCGACAGGTTGGCCATTGTCCACGAGAACTTTTGGGACGGACACGGCGCCTATGACACGGGTCTGCGGTGCCATGAGCTGGCGCTGTACTTTCTCATGAGGCCGCGGGGCACGAAGGAGCTCCACAGCGACAGCTACACCCGCTTCACCGACCGGGAGACCATGCACTGGCTGCCTATTGCGGACCTGGACAAGTATACGGTTTACCCGTCGTTCATGAAGGAGTATCTCAGCCGGGAGCACCCCGGCGTCGAGCACATCGTCACGGACGAGAGAGGGGCGCGGACGGCATGACCATCATTCCCTATGAGGACAAATATCGGGACGACATGATCTTCATGGTCCTTCAGGCCAAGGACGCCCTGGGGCGGGTCCCGACGCTGAATGAGGACCTGCTGCATGTCAGCGAGCATTACGGGGGCCGGTTCTGGCTGGCACTCAGCGGGGAGGACCGGGTCATCGGGTGCGTGGGCTATGAGCCCTTCGCCCAGGGCGCGGCCAAGCTGCACCGGCTGTACGTGAAGGCCAGCCTGAAGCGGCGGGGCATCGGGTCCGCGCTGCTGGAAACGGCGGAGCGGCATATGAAGCGGGACGGATACAGGTATTCCGTGGCCCACCTGGGCGGGAAGGAGTATTTCGAGTCCAGGCAGTTTTACCCCAAACACGGGTATACGGAGTGCGCGCCGGACTACATGCGCCGGGAATTATAAAAGGAAAGGGACAGCGGCAAACACGCCGCTGTCCCTTACAATATTGAACGCCTCCCCTGTGTAAGGGGAGGTGGGCCGCCGCAAGGCGGCTCGGAGGGGTTGTAGACAACCCGCCAGTCACGCTTATGCGTGACAGCCCCCCTTACACAGGGGGGCCGGCAACAAGGTGTGCGCCTGCGGCGCACTCAATATTTATCCGTAATACTCAAATTCCAGCTCCGCGATGGAGACGGTGTCGCCGTCCTGCAGGCCCATGGCCTCCATGCGGTCGTAGACTCCGGCCTCCCGGAGCTTCCGGTCCAGGTACATCCGGGACTCGTAGTCGGCGAAATTCACCCGGCTCACCAGCCGGTCCAGCCAGTCGCCCTGGATGAGCCACACGTCGCCCTCCTTGCGTATCACCAAATCGTCCGCCGTGCCCAGTTTTATCTCCGGGGCCACATAGTCCGGCTCGTACACCGTCACGGGGGGCAGGTCTTTTAAGCGCGCCGCCGTGGCGTATATGAGCTCCTGCACGCCCTGGTGGGCCGCTGCGGACAGCTCGAACACCGGGTAGCCCCTGTCCTGCACGTACGCCTTGAAGTCCGCCAGCGCGGTGCTGTCCGGCGGGAGCAGGTCGCACTTGTTGGCAGCCACCAGCTGGGGCCTTGCGGCAAGCTCAGGACTATATTGGGAAAGCTCCGCGTTGATGGCCTCGAAGTCCGCGATGGGATCCCGGCCCTGGTCGCCGGACACGTCCACCACATGTATCAAAAGCCGGCACCGGTCGATGTGGCGGAGGAAATCGTGGCCCAGGCCCGCGCCCTCGCTGGCCCCCTCGATGATGCCGGGGATGTCCGCCAGCACAAAGGAGTTATAGTCCCCCGCGTACACCACGCCCAGGTTGGGAAATAGCGTTGTGAAGGGGTAGTCCGCGATCTTGGGGTTGGCCCGGCTCACCACGGACAGCAGCGTGGATTTGCCCACGTTGGGAAAGCCCACCAGCCCCACGTCCGCCAGAAGCTTCAGTTCCAGCACGACCTCCCGGTATTCGCCGGGCAGACCGGGCTTGGCGAAATGGGGCGTCTGCCGAGTGGGGGTGGCGAAGTGCTTGTTGCCCCAGCCGCCACGACCGCCTTTGGCCAGCACGAACCGGTCCGTGGCGGACATGTCCTGGATGACCGCGCCGGTGGCCTTGTCCCGTATCAGCGTGCCACGGGGCACCCGCAGTATCACGTCCTGGCCGTCCTTGCCGGAGCAGCGCTTGCCCTGGCCGGGCATGCCGTCCGTGGCGGTGAACTTGCGCTTGTAGCGAAAGTCCAGCAGGGTGGACATGTTGGGGTCGGCCTGAACGATGATGTCCCCGCCGCGACCGCCGTCGCCGCCGTCGGGCCCGCCGGCCGCCACGTACTTCTCCCGGTGGAAGGCGATGGCCCCCTGTCCGCCGTCACCGGCCTTCACCGTGACGGTCACTTTGTCAACAAAATTCATAGCCATAATGTTAGTTTACCCACAAAAAAAGCGGGGCGGTACTTGAACCGCCCCTGCCTGTTTGACTTACTGCTGGACCTCGTAAACGGAGACCTTTTTCCTGTCGGAGCCGTAGCGCTCGAACTTCACGATGCCGTCGGCCTTCGCGTACAGCGTGTCGTCGCCGCCGATACCAACGTTGGTGCCGGGGTGGATCTTGGTGCCGCGCTGGCGAACAAGGATGTTGCCGGCCAGGACGAACTGACCGTCAGCCCGCTTGGCGCCCAGGCGCTTGGAATTACTGTCGCGACCGTTTTTGGTGGAGCCGCCGCCTTTTTTGTGTGCCATTTCAAAATCCCTCCCTGTTCACGCGATGGTGCCGATCTCGACCTTGGTGTAAGGCTGACGATGGCCCTGGGTCTTGCGGTAGCCCTTCTTGGGCTTCATGTGGTAGACGCGGATCTTCTTGCTCTTGCCCTGCTTGACGACGGTGCCGGTCACGGTCTTGCCGTCGATGTAGGGGGCGCCGAAGGTGTTCTCACCCTCGCCGGTGATGGCCAGGACCTTGTCGAAGGTCACGGTGGCGCCGGCCTCGGCGTCCAGCTTCTCCACGAAGATCACGTCCCCGGCGGTGACGCGGTACTGCTTGCCGCCGGTCTCGATGATGGCGTACTTCATGTTGAAAAATTCCTTCCTTTCGGGCTCGCTGTCCCGGGTGCGGACGTGTCCGACTTGTAGACCCTTTCAATGCGGCGATGGTATTTTAGCACTGCCGGGGCCGGTTGTCAACACTTTTTGCGCGTTTTTAAGTTGCATTCACCTTGCGGCTTTGCTATAATTTATCCGCGCCGCGCCGAAGAACGGTGCGGGAGGAGGATGATCTTATGAAAAAAGCGTTGACCTGGCTGCTGGTTTTGGCACTGACGCTGGCCCTGGGCGCGGGATACGCGCTGGCGGCGGCGGAAGAAGAGGAAGAACGGACCCTGAGCGACGACATCTACAGCTTTCAGCTGATGCTGGACGGGGAGTTTTACGAGTTTCCCATGTCTTACGACGACTTCACGGCCATGGGCTGGGAGTATCAGGGCGACCCGGCGGAGCAGATGCGGCCCAACGAGTATTCCGTGGCGGAGCGGTTCGTTAAAGACGATCTGGAGATATACGGCACGCTGGTCAATCTGGGAATCAACACGGTGACGTATGACGCGTGCATGGTGGGCGGCATATCCCTGGACCCGTACCAGTTCGAGGACGCGCCGGACACCGAGCTGGTCTTTCCGGGCGGTCTGGCCTACGGCGCCGCCACAGCGGAGGACATTCAGGACGCCTACGGCGAGCCCAGCGACACCTACGAGGGCGACATGTACACAAAGCTGACCTATGAGTATGACTACTACCAGGATTGGGACTTCTACGTGTACGCGGAAAGCGGCGTGGTGGAGGAAGTGGAGGTACGCAACTTTGTGGCGGACGAGGAGGCCAACGCTGCGGCCGCGGCGTTGGTGACGGACGAGCCCACCGAGGGCGTTCTTGCCTATGAGGCGCCGGAGGGGTTGGGGGAGGACCCCATGACCTTCACGGTGGAGTACGCAGGGGACCTTTACCAGCTGCCCGCGCCGGTGTCGGCGTTTGTGGAAAACGGCTGGACCGTGCAGGAAGAGCTGTCCGACGAGATCGTGTCCGGGTATGACTACGGGTGGCTGACCATGATGAAGGACAACCAGCAGTTCCGCTGCATGGTGAAGAACTACGATCCCAACGCCGCCAAGGTGACGAACTGCTTTGTCACGGAGGTAGAGAGCGACGTGTACGACCCCGACCTGCCTCTGGCGCTGCCCGGTGGCGCGCAGTACGGCATGAGCGAGGCGGACCTGACGGTCTGGCTGGACGGCCAGGGCCTTGCCTATGAGAAGGAGGACTCCGATTCGTTCGTATACTACACCGTGGAGGGACCGGACAGCAGCCTGGACGGTTTCGAGTTCAGGGTGGACGCCGAGACCGGCACTGTCGCAAGCGTGACCGTCAGCTACGACCCGGACGAACTGGGGTAAGGAACGCATATCATTTTTTTGAGACGCACAACAAAAGACCTCCGACCGTTATAGGTCCGGAGGTCTTGCTGTTCATTCGGCCTTTTTTCCGCTGCGTATCAGGGCGATCAGGCCGAGCACCGCGCAGATCAGGCACCAGCCTGCCCAGATATTCAGGTCCACATAGCTTCCAGCCATCAGGAAGCCTACCAGGGAGGCAAGCCCAAACAAGACAATCAGTGCGATGTTGCCGCCTTTTCCACTATTTCTGGTGGCAATGGAGACAATACCGCCGGACAGTAGCAGTATGGCAACGAACAGGCCGGAGGTTCCGCTGACCTCGCCGTTGGCCTCAAGGGTGTTTCCTATCCCCGCGGCGCAGGACTGGAACACTACGAACAGGGACAGTGCAATCGAAAGAATGCCGGACACCAGTTTCCAGGTTTTCATCTTGACAGATTTCCTTTCTTTTTGTTGCAGGTGTGTTGGGTAATGATAGTTACAAACTATCGAACGAGGACATTATAATAGATTATAGTTTTTAAGTCAAGAGAAACACCCTTTTAGTATTAGCGAATAATCCAGTGATCGGAGGTAAAATCTAACACAGAGAGGCGGTGTGTCCGATGTGTTATGAAGATTTTATCCCTGAGAGGCTGGCGCGGTTGCGGATGCAAAAGGGCGTTTCTGCGCGGGATATGTCCCTGTCGTTGGGGCTGGCGAACAATTACATCAACAATATTGAGAACCGGAAATCCCTGCCCTCTATGCAGTCGTTTTTGAATATATGCGAGTATCTGGGCGTGACCCCGAGGGAATTTTTTGACGAGGACAACACATATCCTCTGTGGTTGACGGAGTTGTCCCATGATTTGAAGCGGCTGGACGCAAAGTCGCTGGCCTATGTAGCGGAGCTGGTAAAACAACTGGCGGACAGACCATGACTGCGGCAATCGACGTCCTGCGGTCCACAGCGCGAAATGAATATGGCGAGGGCGCGGGAGTTATCCCGCGCCCTCTTTGTCGGAAAATGTTTTACAGCAGCCCTTTTGCCTGTTTGCCGGTCAGGTGGTCGATGGCGATCTCAAAGCAGGCCACGCGAGGCAGGTCCTTTGCAAGCTCCGCCCGGACTTTGCCCGGGTCGGGGTTATATTTATACCCCAGGTCGTAAACCGCCTTTGCCGCTTCCTCTCCCTCCAAAAGCCGTGCGTGGCCAAAGGCCACGGCGCTCTTGTAATACGTGGCGAACTCGTCGGGGATGACCTGGTCCTTGTCAATGACGCAAAAGCTCACCTTGTCGTCCCGCATGAGGGCGTCGAACTTGTGGCCTTCTTTGGCGCAGTGGAAGTATATTTTGCCGTCCTTATAGACGTAGTTCAGCGGCACCGTGTAGGGATAGCCATCGTCCCCGTGCACGGCCAGCACGCCGGTACTGCCCCTCGCCAATATCGCTTTGGTCTCCTGTTCGGATAACTGTTGCTTTGTGCGTCGCATCTGTCTGAACATGATATAAGCCTCGCAGAGTTCGCGCCCGGTGGCGCGAATAAAATCGAATCGGTTTTTCCGGGGGCGTGTACCTCGGAAAAAACTCTTATCGGCCTGCAAACGTGCGCGCTTGCGCGTGCGCTGCCGCAGGCCGCGTCCTTCTCGGTTGAAAGCCTTTGGCTTTCAACCGACTACCAGAGCTTTCGTGTCTCTCGCGATGACCAATTCCTCGTTGGTGGGGATGACCATGACCATGACCTTGCTGTCGGCGGCGGAGATGAAGGTGTCCTCGCCGCGCTTGGCGTTGCATGCCGGGCAGATCTTCACGCCCAGATAGCCCAGGTATTTGCACACCGCGGCGCGGCAGCCGCCGTCGTTCTCGCCCACGCCGGCGGTGAAGATGATACCGTCCACGCCGTTCATGGCGGCGGCGTAAGCGCCGATGCTCTTGGCGACCGCATACTGGAACATTTCAAGCGCCAGAGCCGCCCGCTCATTCCCTTCCTCGGCGGCCTTGCGCAGGTCCCGGAAATCGGAGCTTACGCCGGACACGCCTAGTACGCCGGACTTCTTGTTCAGCTCGTTGGTGACGGTCTTGATGTCCTTGCCGGTGTTCTCGCACAGATAATCGGGGATGGACACGTCGATATCCCCGCAGCGGGTGCCCATGGGCACGCCGGCAATGGGTGTCAGGCCCATGGTGGTGTCCACGCTCTTGCCGCCGTCGATGGCGCAGATGGAACTGCCATTGCCCATGTGGCAGCTTATGAGCTTCAATTCCTCAATGGGCTTTCCCATCATCTCGGCCGCTCGACCGGACACATACCGGTGGCTGGTGCCGTGGAAGCCGTAGCGCCGCACGTGCAGGTCCTTGTAGTACTCGTAGGGCACAGCGTACATGAACGCCTTACCGGGCATGGTCTGGTGGAAGGCGGTGTCGAACACGGCGACTTGCGGCACGTCGCCCATGACGGCTTTGCACGCCTCGATGCCCGTCATATTGGCGGGGTTATGCAGCGGCGCCAGGGGCACGCACTCGGCGATGGCGGCCATCACCGCGTCGTCGATGATGACGGACTGGGCGAACTTCTCGCCCCCGTGGACCACTCGGTGGCCCACCGCGCCAATCTCGGACATGTCCGCCACCACGCCGTATTCGGCGCTGGTGAGCTTATCCAGCACCGCGGCAATGGCCTCGGTGTGGGTGGGCAGGGCAACATCCTCGTCAAAGACGGGCTTGCCGTTCTGGGGCTGGTGCTTCAGGTGTCCGTCGATGCCGATGCGTTCGCACAGGCCCTTGGCCAGCAGGGATTCGTTGTCCATGTCCAGAAGCTGATATTTCAGAGAAGAGCTGCCGCAGTTGATGACAAGAATTTTCATGTTGGGACCCTTTCGTCTTGTAAAAATAGGATTTTCGTGTACAATGGGTATGGCGATCATTTCTATTTTAACAAATATTCACCAAAACGCAAGGGGGGAGTGTGGCCTGTGAACGCAATCGGCGTGGTGGGGGAGTTCAACCCTTTTCACCTGGGCCACGCGGCCCATTTCCAGGCCAGCCGGGAGGCGCTGGGGGAGGATCTGCCCATCGTGTGCGTGATGAGCGGAGATTTCGTCCAGCGGGGCGGTCCGGCCGTATTCAACAAGCACGCCCGGGCGGAGGCCGCCGTGCGGTGCGGTGCGGACCTGGTGTTCGAGCTGCCTCTGCCCTGGTGCAACGCCTCGGCGGAGCGGTTCGCGCTGGGCGCGGTGGGACTTTTGAACAGCCTGGGTGTGGTGGATAGGCTGTCGTTTGGCAGCGAGGCCGGGTCGCTGGCGCCGCTGACGGCCCTGGCTCTGGCCGCGTCGGAGCCGGAGACCGTGGAGCGCATCAAGGAGCAGATGCGCTCTGGCATGCCCTTTGCCGCCGCCCGCGAAAAGGTCCTGCACGAGACGCTGGGCGAGGAAGCACGACTTTTGCAGAGCCCCAACAACATCCTGGCCGTGGAGTATCTGAAGGCCCTGTTTGCCCTGCGGTTGCCCATGCAGCCCATGACCACCCTGCGCAGCCAGTCCCGCCACGACGCCGTGGAGATTGGCCCGGTGCGCAGCGCGGGACAGCTTCGGACCATGCTGGAGGCTGGGGAGAAGATCGGCCCATTCGTGCCCGGGAGCGCCGGGAAAATATACGCCCGTGAGATAGCCGCGGGGCGCGGACCCGTGATTTTAGAGCGGATGGAGCAGGCCGTCATGAGCCGTCTGCGGCAGCTGACCCTGGACGATTTCTGCGCCCTGCCTGACGCCACGGAGGGGCTGGGCAACAGGCTATACAAGGCCGTGCGGGACGAGGGGAGCCTGATGGGGGCTTTGGCGGCGGTGAAGACGAAGCGCTATCCCCTGAGCCGTCTGCGGCGGATGATGGTGTCTGCCGCCCTGGGCGTGCGGGACGCTATGGCCGAGGGCACGCCGCCCTATGCGCGGCTTTTGGCGTCCACCCAGCGGGGCAGGACGCTCCTGCGGGAACTGGCCCTGTGCACCGCCGTGCCCGTGGTGACGAAGCCCGCGGCGGTGAAGGAACTGTCCGGCCGGGCCCAGGACCTGTTTGAACTGACAGCCGCGGCGCGGGACTTTTACGTGCTGGGCTACGAATCGGCGGAGGAAAGAAAGGGCGGGGCCGACTGGCGTACCAGCCCGGTGACGGTGTGACATGGACGAAAAACTTGCTCTGATCGAAGATAAATACGAAAAGCTGTCCGCACGGATGGAGGACCCGGACACCTATGCCGACCCCAACGCCTACGGGGCTTTGGCGAAGGAGCAGAAGGAGCTGGAGCCCATCGTGAACGCATGGCGGGCGTTGAAGCGCCTGCGGACCGCGGCGGATGAGGCGGAGGCGCTGTTGGCCGCCGAGGACGACCCGGAGGTCCGGGCTTTGGCGCGGGAAGAACTGGACAGCGCCCGTGAGGCCATGCCGGCGGCGGAGCTTGCATTGAGGACCCTGCTGCTTCCCAAGGACCCCAACGACGAGAAAAACGTCATCGTGGAGATACGCGGCGGCGTGGGCGGGGAGGAATCGGCCCTGTTTGCGGCCAGCCTTTACCGGATGTACGCCATGTACGCCGAGCGCCGGGGCTGGTCCGTGTCCATCGCGAACCTGAACGAGACGGACCTGGGCGGCGTGAAGGAAGTGAGTTTCATCGTGGAGGGCGCGGGGGCTTATTCCCGCTTGAAGTTTGAAAGCGGCGTCCACCGGGTCCAGCGGGTGCCGGAGACGGAGACCCAGGGCCGGGTCCACACTTCCACCGCCACGGTGGCGGTGCTGCCGGAGATGGACGAGGCGGACTTTCAGCTGGATATGTCCCAGGTGCGCATCGACGTGTTCCGGTCATCCGGGGCCGGCGGGCAGAAGGTCAACAAGACCTCCAGCGCCATCCGGGTCACCCATATCCCCACCGGCACGGTGGTGGAGTGCCAGGACGAGCGCAGCCAGTACAAGAATAAGGCCAGGGCCCTGTCCATCCTGGCGTCAAGGCTGGCCCAGGCCGAGCGGGACAAGCAGGCGTCCGAGCGGGCGGACGAGCGGCGCAGCCAGGTTGGTACCGGCATGCGCAACGAGCGTATCCGCACCTATAATTTCCCCCAGGGCCGGGTGACGGACCACCGGATAGGCCTGACACTTTACAAGATCGACGCCATCATGGATGGTGACCTGGACGAGCTCATCGACGGGCTCATCACCGCCGGCCAGGCGGAAAAGCTGCGGGAGGGGGCGTGAGCATGACCACAGCGCGCATCACGGACGATATCGCCCAAGCGGCGGATATCATAAAAAACGGCGGTCTGGTGGCCGTGCCCACGGAGACGGTGTACGGTCTGGCCGCCGACGGCCTGAATGAAAAGGCCGTGGAGCGGATATACGAGGTCAAGGGCCGGCCAGCGGTGAAGCCCCTGAGCCTGATGGTGCCCGAAAAAGAGGCGCTGGACAAATATGGCCGGGACGTGCCCCGGGGCGCGGTGGTGCTGGCGGACGCCTTTTGGCCCGGCCCGCTGACCATTGTGGTGAAAGCGGACCCAAAAATACCGTCTATCGTCCTGGCAGGTGGGGATACAGTGGGGCTTCGCTGCCCGGACAGCGAAAAGACGCTGGAGCTGCTGCGGCTGTGCGGCCGGCCCCTGGCGGCGCCATCCGCCAATCCTTCCGGCGCGGCCAGCCCCAAGACGGCGGACGATGTGCTGGCGTACTTTGACGGGGCCATCGAGGCCGTGATAGACGACGGGCCGTGCATGCTGGGCACAGAGAGCACCATCGTGGACCTGACGGTAAAACCATACCGCGTGCTGCGCCAGGGGGCTTTGGCAGCGGAGCAAATACGCCGTGCGCTGGCGGACAGCGTGTATCTTGTGGGCATCACCGGCGGCACCGGCACGGGCAAGACCACTGCTCTTCAGTCCGCCGAGGCAAACGGTATGCTTGCCATCGACGCGGACGCGGTGTATCATGACCTGTGCCAGACCTGCGCGCCCATGCTGTGTGAAATAGACGAGCGCTTCCCCGGCGCGGTGGAAAAGGGCGTTTTGCAGCGCAAGATGCTGGGCGCGGCGGTGTTTTACGACTCAAACGCCCTGGCGGACCTGAGTGCCATCACATACAAATACGTGGTGGACGCCATCGACGACATGCTGGCCGACCACGCCGCAGCCGGCGGCGCGTACGCCGCCATCGACGCCATCAATCTTATCGGTACGCCACTGCAAAAGCGCCTGGGGACGCTGGTAGGCGTGACCGCGCCGGAGCAGGCGCGTATTGCGCGGCTGATGGCCCGGGAGGGCGTCAGCGAGGAATATGCCCGCTTGCGTATCCATGCCCAGAAGCCGGACGGGTATTTTGAGACACACTGCGACCATATCCTGCGCAACGACGGCAGCCGGGAGGCTTTTCGGCTCGCCTGTGACGAACTATTCAAAAAACTCATGGAGGAAAAAGCAAATGGATGAACTGAAGGAAAAGCTGTTCTACCAGCCGAAAAACGGCTATGACGTGATCGACGCACCGGAGCGGCTGGCGCTGGAGGACTACTGTCGCCGGTATATGGCCTATCTGGACGCGTCCCGCACGGAGCGGGAGGCGGTGACCGAGGCCATTAAATTGGCCGAGGCGGCGGGCTTTAAGCCCCTGGGCGAGGCCGACGGCCCCATTCAGCCGGGGCAGAAGGTGTACTGGAACAACCGGGGCAAGAGCCTGTTGCTGGCGGTGGGCGGCAAAAAGCCCATGAGCGCCGGGTTCGTGGTGGAGGCGGCCCATGTGGACGCGCCCCGGCTGGACCTGAAGCAGCTGCCGCTGTTCGAGGACTCGGAGCTGGGGTATCTGCGCACCCACTATTACGGCGGCATCAAGAAGTACCAGTGGACGGCCATCCCCCTGGAGCTGCACGGCGTGGCGGCTTTGAAGGACGGCTCCGCGGTGGAGATCGTGATCGGCCGGGACAAGGACGACCCCCAATTCGTGGTCACGGACCTGCTGCCCCACTTGGCGGCGGACCAGATGCAAAAGACGATGGCCAAGGGCGTAGAGGGCGAGAAGCTGTGCATTCTGGTGGGCAGCGTGCCCTACGCCGGGGAGGGGACCGAGCGGGTGAAGCTGGCGGTCATGAGCCTTCTCAACGACCGCTACGGTATCACGGAGGCGGACCTGATCTCCGCGGAGCTGGAGGCGGTGCCGTCTTTCGACGTGCGGGAGCTGGGCCTGGACCGGAGCATGATCGGCGGCTACGGCCAGGACGACCGGGTCTGCGCCTTCGCGGAGCTGGCGGCTATTTTGGACCAGGACACGCCGGAGCGTACGGCGGTGTGCATCCTGGCGGACAAGGAGGAGATCGGGTCCGTGGGCGTGTCGGGCATGAAGAGTCAGGCCTTTGAGCGCTTCATCGAAAAGCTCTGCGGCGGCTCCTGTGGCGTGCAGGAGAGCTTCTCCCACAGCTTTTGTGTCTCCGCCGACGTGACGGCGGCGCTGGACCCCATGTACCCCGAGGTCAGCGAGAAGCAGAACGCCGCACGGCTCAACTACGGCGTTGGGTTCTGCAAGTTCACCGGCTCCCGGGGCAAGTCCGGGGCCAGCGACGCCTCCGCCGAACTGGTGGGTTACCTGCGCCGGCTGTGCGACGATGCGGGCGTGGTCTGGCAGATGTGCGAGCTGGGCAAGGTGGACCAGGGCGGCGGCGGCACCGTGGCGCTCTACATGGCCGACAGGGACATCGACACCATCGACGCGGGCGTACCGGTGCTGAGCATGCACGCGCCCTTTGAGACCACCGCCAAGTTCGACTGCTACATGACCTATAAGTGCATGAAGGCGGCCTACGAGGCGAAGGCTTAAAATAGCATAAAATAAGGACCGCGGCGTGAAAACGCCGCGGTCCTTTGGTATGTGCGGGATACTCAGCCCTGGCCGTAATAGGCGCCGGGGCCGTGCTTGCGCAGATAGTGTTTGTCCAGAAGCTCCTGTTGCATGGGGGGCAGGTCCGGCGTCAGCGCCAGGGCGTGAAAGGCCATGAAGGCCACTTCCTCCAGCACCACGGCGTTGTGCACCGCGTTCATGGGATCGGTGCCCCATGCGAAGGGACCGTGGCTGTGCACCAGCACGGCGGGCACCTGGTCCGGGTCGATATTTCTGTCCCGGAAGGTCTCAAGCACCACGTTACCGGTTTCCAGCTCATACTCGCCGCCGATCTCATCCGGCGTCATCAGGCGGGTACATGGTATCTCGCCGTAGAAATAGTCCCCCTGGGTGGTGCCGTAGGCGGGGATGCCGCGGCCGGCCTGGGCGAAGCTGGTGGCCCAGCGGGAGTGGGTGTGGACCACGCCGCCCACATTGGGCCAGGCCTTGTAAAAGGCCAAGTGGGTGGGCGTGTCGCTGGAGGGCTTATAGCGGCCCTCGACCCGGTTGCCGTCCAGGTCCACCACCACCATGTCCTCCGGCTCCATCTCGTCATATTCCACGCCGGAGGGCTTTATCACCACCAGACCCTTTTCCCGGTCGATGCCGGACACGTTGCCCCAGGTGAAGGTCACCAGACCGTGCTTTGGCAGAGCCAAATTGGCCTTGCAGACGGCCTTTTTCAGTTCTTTGAGCATGGCAGTACCCTCAAATCGCCTTCAGCTTCCAGGCGATGTCGTTCCAGAACAGCTCTTTTTCCAGGCCCTCCACGGTGGTGTCCTTCGTGATGTGAACGAATTCGATCTGCATCATGTTGGCCCAGTCCTTCATCTGCTCGGCGGTCACGTCGTAGGAAAGCACCGTGTGGTGCGCGCCGCCGGCGGTGATCCAGCACTCCACGCCGGTCAGCAGGTCCGGCATGGCCCGCCACATGACCCGGGCCACAGGCAGGTTGGGCATGGGCATGATGGGCTTCACCGCCTCGATGTCCTGGACGATGAGCCGCAGCCGGCCGCCCATGTCGATGAGGCTGGCCACGATGGCGGGACCGGCCTTGCCCTCGAACACCAGCCGGGCCGGGTCCTTCTCGTTCATACCGATGCCCAGGTGGTGTGTTTCGATCCGGGGCTTATCTGCCGCCAGAGAAGGGCAGACCTCCAGCATGTGCGCGCCCAGGGAGTACTCCTGGCCCTTGACCAGATGATAGGTGTAGTCCTCCATGAAGGCGCTGGCGCCGTTGCCGTTTTCGCCCATGGCCTTCATGATGGCGGTCATGGCCGACACCTTCCAGTCGCCCTCGCCGCCGTAGCCGTAGCCCTGAGCCATCAGGTGCTGGCTGGCAAGGCCCGGCAGCTGCTCCATGCCGTACAGGTCCTGGAAGGTGTTGGAGAAAGCCTTGCAGCCCTCCGCGTCCATCATCTTTTTGATGGCGATCTCCTCACGGGCCTGGTAGCGGATGGCGGCGGTGTTGTCGGTGGCAACGTCGTAGCTGGCCTCGTACTCGGCCACCAGCGCGTCTATCTCCGCGTCCGTGACGGCGTTCATTTCCTTCACCAGATCGCCCACGGCCCAGGTGTTCACCTGCCAGCCCAGCTTTGTCTGGACCTCCACCTTATCGCCCTCGGTGACGGCAACCTCGCGCATGTTGTCCCCAAAGCGCATGACCTTCATGTCCCTGGACACGGCCACGCCTACGGCTGCTTTCATCCAGCTGCCGATGCGGGCCAGGACCTTTTCGTCCTGCCAGTACCCGGCGATGACCTTGCGGGGCATGCGCAGACGGGCCGCGATGAAGCCGTGCTCCCGGTCGCCGTGAGCGGCCTGGTTCAGGTTCATGAAGTCCATGTCGATCTCGTCGTTGGGGATCTCCATGTTGTACTGGGTTGCGAAGTGGCAGTAGGGCTTTTGCAGCGCGGCCAGACCGTTGATCCACATCTTGGACGGGCTGAACGTGTGGCACCAGGTGATGATACCGGCGCAATTGTCGTCGTGGTTGGCCTCCTTGGCGATGTCCGCGATCTCCTTGTTGGTCTTGGCGGTGACCTTGTAGACCAGCGGGTAGGGGAGAGCCTTGCTCATCTCGGAGGCCATCTCCTGGGCCCGTGCGGCCACGGTCTCCAAAACCTCGGGGCCGTACAGGAACTGAGAGCCCACCACGAACCAGAATTCATACTTTTTCAAACCGTTTGTCCTCCTTACAGCGCCTCTACGGCGGCTTTTTCCACCGTCAGCAGGGCTTTATAGCGCTGGATATACGCGGTGAAACCGGCGGCGTCCGCCGGGTCGGGGTCCACGGTGGAGCCGGTGACGCCGGCGAACACGTGGGCGTTCAGATAGTCCTCCAGGCTCTCGCCGGGGGCCTTATCCGCCAGATACGCGGCCAGCAGGGCCATACCGTATGGCCCGCCCTCACCGGCGGTGTCCATGCATGTCACCGGCGCGTTGCAGGCGGCGGCCATGTACTTCTGGCCCACCAGCGGCGTCTTGAAAAGCCCGCCGTGTCCGGTCAGAGAGTCGATGGCCACGTGTTCCTCGGCCAGGATGTCCATGCCGATCTTCAATGTGGACATGGTGGCGTAAAGCTGGGCCCGGAAGAAGTTGGCCAGGGTGAATTTTGCCTCCGGCGTCCGGACCACCAAGGGCCGTCCCGCGTCCATCTGGGTGACGCCCTCGCCGGCCAGGTAGTTGCACACCAGCACGCCGCCGCAGTCCGGGTCGCCCTCCAGGCTCTTTTTGTAAAGGCCCGTGTATAGCGCCCCGGCGTCGGGCTTTGCGCCGAACAGCTCCGCCGTCTCTTTCAGCACGCCCACCCAGGCGTTGGTGTCGTTGGTGCAGTTGTTGCAGTGGACCATGGCCACGGGCTTGCCTGTGGGGGTGGTCACGATGTCGATCTCCTCATGCACGTGGGCCAGGGGCTTTTCCAGCACCACCATGGAGAAGATGCTGGTACCCGCGGACACGTTGCCGGTCCGGGGCGCCACGGCGTTGGTGGCGGTCATGCCGGTGCCTGCGTCGCCCTCCGGCGGCGCCAGGGGGATGCCCGCCGGCAGCAGCCCGTCCAGCAGCGCCGCGCCCGCTTCTGTGAGCGCACCAGCGCTCTCGCCGGCCTGCAAGACCTGGGGCAGCAGGTCCGCCAGCTTCCGGGTCAAGCCATGGGACGCGGCCAGGGCGTCGAATTTCGCCATCATACCGGCATCGTAGCCCTTGCCGTCGGCGGCGATGGGGAACATGCCGCTGGCCTCGCCCACGCCCACCGCGTTCACGCCGGTCAGGGCGTGGTGGATGTACCCGGCCAGGGTCGTGATATGCGCCACCCGGGACACGTGCTCCTCGCCGTTGAGTACCGCCTGATACAGGTGGGCGATGCTCCACCGCTGGGGGATGTTGAACCCGAACAGGGCGGTCAGCTCCGCCGCGGCGGGGCCGGTGATGGTATTCTGCCAGGTCCGGAAGGGGACCAGCAGCTGCCAGTTTTCGTCAAAGGCCAGGTAGCCGTGCATCATGGCGGACACGCCCATGGCGCATATGTCCTCCCGATGCTCCACGCCGGCCAGAGCGGCCTTGAGGCCGTCCCAGGCCTGGTCCAGCGGGTAGGTCCAAACGCCGTTTTCATAGGCGCTGGCCCAGGTGTAGTCCCCCGTGGAGACGGGGCGGAAAGCCCCGTCTATAGCCACGGCCTTGATACGCGTGGAGCCGAACTCCACGCCAAGATAGAGTTTGTTGTCGTTCATGCCGTCTCCTTATTGCTTTTTGTTCTTGCGCATCAGGATGACGCTCTGGATCACCAGGAACAGGCAGATCATGGCTGCCACGGTGATGTTGGACCACCAGGCCTCGTCAAAGCCAAGGGTAGAGACGATGCGCTTGATGGTATTCAGGCTCAGCACGCCGAAGAAGGTACCGGCGATGTTGCCCACGCCGCCGGTCAGCAGCGTGCCGCCGATGATAGACGACGCGATGGCGTTCATCTCGTCTCCGGCGCCGTTGGCCACGTCGCCGCTGCCCACGTGCAGGAAGTACAGGATGCCGCCCAGACCGGCCAGCAGACCGCACAGCACATGGGCCAGGAACTTGGCGCGGCGGACGTTGATGCCCAGCATGTTGGCGCTCTGGTTGTTGCCGCCCACAGCGTAGAAGCTGCGGCCCAGCTT
>CANQKA010000025.1 GCA_947624395.1 uncultured Oscillospiraceae bacterium | reverse complement strand
GGCTCGCAGACGTTGTAGGTGTTGTACAGGTCATAGTAGAACTGCAGGGCCTCGCCGGTGGCGGCGGAGCTCAGGCCTTCCTCCGTGCCGGCGGCGATGGTGGCGCCGTTGCTCATGAGAAGGTTGCTCAGAACGTCTTCCTTGAAGCCGGTGAAGCCGTACTGGTCGATGACGCCATCGCCGTCGGTGTCCTGGGTCAGGGTCTGGCAGTACTCCACGAACTTATCCCAGGTCCACTCGCCGCGGGCATACAGGTCGCGGGGGTCCTCCAGGTTGTTGTCCTCCAGCATCTGCTTGTTGAAGGCCAGCGGAGAGGTGGCCTCCACCACGTTCTGGCCAAGGACCTGCTTCATGAGGCAAGCCTTGCCGTCGCCCAGGTCCAGATAGTTCAGCACGGTCTGGTCGCTCAGGATGTCCGCGTCCTCGGGCAGGACCGTCTTCAGGTCCAGGGCAAGGCCGTTGACGGCCGCCGGGATGCCCATGGTCAGGTCGCACAGATAGATGTCGCACTCCGGCGTGCCCGCCAGGATGGAGGTGTTGATGGACTCGGTGATGCCCGTGTAGGTCAGGTTGACGTACTGGAACTTCACGTTGTACTTCTCCTCCACGGCCTTGACCACGTCAAAGCGCATCTGGTCGGAGACGCTGCCGGTGTAGGAGGGGTCGTCCTCCAGGGCGGTGTGGGTGGAGTCATAGTAGATGTCCCACCAGGTGCCGATGGTGATGGTGCGGGGCTCGTCCGACGCGAAAGCGCCGATGCTCATGCAGGAGAGCATGAACACGGCCACCAGGACGACGGCGGCTATTTTACGAAAACGCTTCATTCGTTAGTTCCTCCTTTTAAGTGATGTGGATGACAGCTTATTCAGCCGCCGTGCCGATGCTGACGCTGAACACTTCCCAGGCGCCGCTGGCCTCGCACTGCAGGCGCGTGCCCCAAGTGGACACATCGTCGCCGCAGACGGCCGCGATCTGCTCATAGGTGACCTGGGCCATGTTCCCGTCGCAAACGGGGGCCTGGTCGCCAACACGGCTCCAACCGGCGGCCGCGTCGGGCATCACGATCCACATGTCGCCAGTGTCGGAGGCGTACTGGATGGTGATCACAGAGCCGGGGACCAGAAGGGCCAGCTGCTCTTCCGTCAGCTCCACGCCGTCCTGGGTCCAGGCGTCGGCGGCCTTGCCGGCCATCTCGGGGATCTCCACGTTGCCCGTCACGTTCTTGAACGCGCCGGAGCAGATGGACACGCCGTAGACCTCCCAGGCGCCGCTGGACTCGCACTGCAGACGGGTACCCCAGGTGGTGGGATCGTCGCCGCAGACCTCGGCGATCTGCTCATAGGTCACTTGGGCAACGGAGCCGTTGCACACGGGGGCCTGGTCGCCCACGCGGCTCCAGCCGGCGGCCGCGTCAGGCATGACGATCCACATGTCGCCAGTCTCGGAGGCATAGCTGATCTCGATAACGGAGCCGGGGACAAGAAGGGCGAGCTGCTCTTCCGTCAGCTCCACGCCGTCCTGGGCCCAGGCGTCGGCGGCCTTGCCGGCCATGTCGGGTATCTCGGTCTTGCCGGCCAGGTTCTTAAGGCCGGTGGGCTGGCCCACCTTCACGCTGTAGACTTCCCAGGCGCCGCTGGCCTCGCACTGCAGGCGAGCGCCCCAGGAGGCAACATCGTCACCGCAGACGGCGGCGATCTGCTCATAGGTGATCTGGCAGATGTTCTTGGAAAGGTTCGTCGCGGCGGTCTGCTGCTCCACGCGGCTCCAGCCGACGGTCGCGTCGGGCATGACGATCCACATGTCGCCGGTCTCGCTGCTGTACTCGATTTCCACCACAGCACCGGGTACGAGAGCGGCCAGGAAGTCCTCGGTCATGTCCACGCCGTCCTGAGCCCAGCCGTCGGCGGCCTTGCCGGCCATGCCCTCCAGCTCCACGGCGTCAGCGCCCAGGTACTGCAGGTTGCTCATGTCCTTGGTGCCGCCAAAGCCGTCGGGAGCGGTGAACGCGGCGGCGGTGTCCGCCTCCAGCACGTTGCCGTCGGCGTCCTTGAAGGCGATGTCGTCGATGTACAGCGTGGCGTTGGCAGCGCCGGCGGTGGCACCGTTATCCACTTCCAGGGTCACGACCATCAGAGGCTGCTCCGCGCTGAAAACCTCGCCCTTGGCGGGGTCCAGAGCCACGTTGGCGGTCTTGGGGTTCTTGGTCTCCATGTACACGGACCAGCCGTGCTTCTCGGAGCTGAGAGCACCGTCCACCCACAGCATCACGTTGCCGGAGCAGGCGTAGAACTCGCCGTCCGGGTTCACGATGCCCATGGTCATGTCGATGGAGGCAACGTCGCCGGCCTTGTCGCCCAACAGGCTGGCCACGTCAAAGGCCACATAGGGCACTTTGCCGCTGCCGTTGGCGATCTGCAGGGCCTTACTGCCGTTGTAGTCCACGACCTCGAGGGCGCAGGCGTCGGCGTTGGCCATGCCGGAATAGACCGACACAAAGCTCATGCTGCCGTCCTCAAAGTCCACGCTCGCGGGGGCCGCGTCAGCCCACGCGCCCGCGCTGCCAAGTACGCTCACGACCATGAGCGTCACCATCAGCAGCGCCAGAAATCTTTTTGCTTTCAAGTGAATATCCTCCTTAAATTAAATATTGGACGAACGGAATACGGACGTTGGTCTCGCTCTCACCCTCCTTCCCCTCTTGACTGGAAACTCTCACATTACGGCTGCCGTCAGCCGACGATGCCGCTTCTCTCCACGCCCTCGATGAAGTACTTTTGCAGGAAGACGTAGATGAGTACGACAGGAAGCATCATGAGCACGATGCCCGCGTCCAAATAGAGGTTCTGGATCGTCTTGTCCATGATCTGGTACTGGTTGGCGATGTTGGCCACCAGCGAGGATATCCGCAGACCGATGGACTGGCTCTGGGGCATGAGAAACAGCTTGGCGTAGAAGGTGTCGTTATACTGCCAGACCATGGAGAACACCGCCACGGTGATAACAGCGGGAGTGGCGTTGGGCAGCATGATACGGAAATAGGTGTACCACGTGCCGGCGCCGTCCATGAAGGCCGCTTCCTCGATCTCCTTGGGAAGGCCCCGGAAGAACTGGTTGAAGATGTAGATGTAAAGGCCCGAACGAAGCCCGCAGCCAAACAGCGTCAGGATGTACATGGGCGTGGTGGTGCCCATGAAGGACAGCGGGTGGCCGAAAATGGCCGTGCACAGACCAAAGGGGTCGAACATCCGGAAGGTCATGTACAGAGGCAGCATGATCGTGTGCGTCGGTATGACGATGGTTATCACCACACAGGCGAACAGCAGGCTCTTCAGCGGGAACTTGAACCGGGCAAAGCCGTACCCCACCATGGAGCAAATGAGTATTTGCAGCAGCATCAAAAGTAGGGAATACAGCAGGGAGTTGGCCATCGTGGGAAGATAGTTCAAGATGTCGATGGCCATCTGGTACCGCTCCAAAGTGGGCTGCTGGGGTATCAGGTACACCATGGGGTTGTACGCGTCCTTGTTGGAGAAGAAGGAGTTGGCGATGATGCCGAACACCGGGGCCAGGATGGTGTAGCAGATGCCGACGATGACCAGCACCCGGAACAGGGCAGACAGGAAGTGTTTGATGCTCTTGGTGATGATGTACCGCTCGTTGAGGGCGGTGTCGGCGCTGTGCATGGCCGCCAGGTGGCGGCGGAAAAAGCCTGTAACAGTCTTGAGCATGTCCATCCCTCCCCTCTCAGTTATAGAAGCTGGACTTCTTCGTGATCGTGCCGCAAATCAGAAGAAGTATGCCGCAGGTGACCAGGGTGCTTACCAGGCTGAACACCGAGCTGAGACCGTAGTTGTAGTTGGTGAAAGCCTCGTTGTAGGCCAGGGTCACAACGTCGCTGGAGACAAAGCTGTCCACCACTGTGTAGACGATGTTGGTGATGATGTGAGGCGTTATCATGGGCAGCGTCACCTTCCAGAAGGTCTCATAGGCCGTGGCGCCCTCCATCTTCGCCACTTCGTAGAGGTTGCTGGGGATGGATTGCAGGGCGGCGATGAAGATGACGATCTGCACGCCGGAGGCGGAGATGATGCTGGTGATGCGGTCCGTGGCCCCCACGATGTACTCCAACACCGACTTGGGCAGCATCAGGCTCCCGAACAGGTCGATGTAATAGGCCATGCCGATGCCCGCGCTCTCCGCGGCGACTTCCTGACTGGCGGCGCTGACGCCCGTAGCCACCATGGCGGTGGCGGACTCGATGGCGTCCAGGATGGCCTCGGCGTTCAATATCACCGGCAGGAAGAAGATGGCACGGACCAGGGTCCTGCCCTTGAACTTCCGGTTGAGAAGCAGGGCCATGAACAGGCTGAAGAAGATGATCAGCGGGATGTCCACCACCATGTTCAAAACGGAGCTGGTGAGTATCTGCTTGAAGCTGCCGTGGGCCGTAAAGGCGTATATGTAGTTCTTAAGGCCCACCCAGGTCAGGTTATACCCGCCGTTGACCACGTCCATCTGCAGGTCCGACAGGGAGAACTCCACCGTCATGAAAAGGCTTCGCACATAGAACACGATGAAGCCCACCAGCCAGGGGAGGATGAAGAGATAGCCGTTGATCTTACGCTTTGATTCCAAACTCAGTCTGCGCTTTTTCATGCTTCCGCCCCCCTTACTGTACGGCGTATCCCATGGCAGGGACACGCACGCCGTCCACCGTCACCGGCTCGGCGTTGTAGTTGACGAAAATGGCGGTGCCGTTGCTGTAGACCGTCTTGCGCACGCCCTCGTCCAGTATCTCATGGGAGAGCATGCGCGCTCCCGTCACCGGGCTCAAAACGTCCGCCAGCTCGGAATAGACTTCCACCGCCGTGTCCTTCCAGGTGTTGAAGCAGGTGCTGTAGAACCGGTTCACGCCGGAGTATTTCATCTCGGAGGTCTCTTTCCAGGTGAACAGGAAGTGAGGCGCCGCGCCGTACTCGATCATGGTCAGAAGCCGCTCCCGGGCGTCGGCCGCGTCGTTCAGGTTGTAGGCGGAGCCGCAGTAGTCGATGCAGCCGTGGACGATCATCTCGTACAGGGGGATATTTTCGTCCACGATCACGTACTCGTTGTCGCTCAGGGGCAGGTCGGTGATGTCGTCCGCCGCGGCCCAGGCATAGTCGTTGGCCTTGTTGACCATCACGTTCTTGCCCGTGGCGTCCAGCTTATTAAGCTGGCCCTTCACCACGTCAAGCGCCTGCTCCCGCTCGATCATCTCGCTGCGCTTTTTGTCCGAATGGACCTCGCTGCCCAGGTCGCGAAGGGACATGCCGTCCACGTTCAAATCGGCAAAGCGGTCGGCAAATTCGTCCACATAGCGGACCAGGAACTTGGGGGAGATCAGGTCGTACATGGTCTCCGAATAGCCCAGGCTGGAGGTCTGGCGCAGGGTAGTGGGGTTGACCACGCCAAAGTCGGCCACATAGCCGCTGCCGTAGTACTTGGCGCTCTCCGCCTGGTAGTTGTACCGCTTGCTTATCTCCGTCACCTGCTGGAAGGCCACGTCGGCGTAAACGCTGCCGCCGTTGGCGGTGACCAGGGCGTTCAGGTCCTCCAGACCGCTCTTGCCGCCCAGCTTCCGGGGGACCTTGATCCTGTCGGCCACGTCGTGGTAGTACCCGCCGTTGAACCAGCCCTGCAGGTTCATGACCTGCTCGTTTATCCCGGCCTGGGCCAGCTCGTCGGAGATGGTGCCGGCCTGGTCAAAGGTGGTCATGGCCGTCAGGCCCATGTACTGCTTGCCAAGGATAAACTCACGCATTTTTACGCCGGAAAGCACGTCGTAATAGAACTTCAGCGGCGCGGATTCGGTCTTTTCCGTGAGCACCCCCTCGGCGATCAGCCGGTCGCGGTAGTAGTTGGCGATGCCGGAATAGCCCTGGTGGTCCTCGTCCAGGAAGGTGTACCGCACGGTCAGGTTCCGGTCGTAGGGCGTGGGCTCCACGATGGGCAGGGACGCCTCGTTGCCGGTGCTGCCGAACATCTCCAGGGTCTCGCTGCCCCGGACGATGAAGGTGGCGTAGGCGTTATTGTAGCTGTTCACACGGCCGGAGACGCCGGCGTTCACGGAGGCAAGAGACGCGCCGTCCTCGATGGTGGCAAGGACGGTGGAGTCGGCCTTGCACATGCCGAACAGGCCCATGCGTGCGTCGTTGGACAGCTCCATCACCGTGTAGTCCGCCGCCAGCATGTCGATACCGTAGACGAACTGGGAATAGGCGCCGGCGGTGGTCTTGCCGTTGTTGAAGTAGATGAGAGAGCCGTCCCCGTTGGGGACAACGATGTAGCCCTGCTCGTCGGTCCCGGCCGCGTTGAAGCCGTAAAGAAGCTGGATGGAGTAGATGGAAGCGCCGCCGTTTTCCTCCAGAGCGCAGGTGGGCACGGACACGTCCACGTGGTCGTCCTCCAGCCGGTATTCCAGGGAGACCTTGAAGGAGATGGGCACGTTGACCTGGGTCCCGGCCAGAGCCATCTGCTCCACGTAGTCGTCCTCCGTGAAGCCCACGCTCTCCAGCGTGGTCTGGATGCGGCCCAGGGCGATGCGGTTGTTGCGCACGGTCTTCAAAAGCTGGCGCATGCCGGCCACGTCCGAGGTGGTGGAGTAGTACCGGCCAAAGGCGGCCGCCTCGTCCTCCCCCAGCTGGGCCATGATCTCGTCGTACTTCTCCTGAGACATGTACTGGGGCACGATGCCGGCGGAGTCGGAGAAATCGCCCATTTCGTATATCACGCGCACGCCGTTTTCGATGGACTCGAACTCGACCTGCCCCTTGTCCACGGACATGGACCAGCAGTCGTACACGCCGGAGGTACGGGAGGCATTGTAGTAGTTGAGGATGACGGGAGAGCGCAGGTAGTCCTTGTTGACGTTGTTGGCAAGGGGGTCGTCCTCCGCCGCGGGAGGTACGGCGTAGGTCACCACGCCGCTGCGCTTGTCCAGGATGGCCACGTCCGTGGTGTCCTTGTTCAGGTACAGGGCCAACACGTCGCTCTCGCTGATAAGGGCATAGGACCTGTTTTCCTCCAGCTTTTCGCCGGAGAGGTCCAGCTCCCCGCCCTGCTCGTATTCATAGGAGCTCAGATAGTCCTGGTAGTCCCGGAAAAAGGTGTAATGGGTCAGGTAATAGGCCAGGTAACTTAAGCCCGCCACCACGCCCACGGCCACGATGGCGTACAACAGCTTTCTGCCCAGGCTCAGGCGCGTTCTCTTTTTTGTCTTTTCCGTCTTTTTCATCTTCATCGCCCGGCCCTCACATTCTGAACACCAGCTCGGTGTAGATCGAGCGGAAGAAGTTGTACACCTGTCCGATCAGGTCGATGAGCAGAAGGCTGACGAAAAGGATGAACAGGATCGCCACAAAGGTCAAAAACAGGGTTATCAGCGTCTTGCCCATGGTGTAATCGTGGACCTGGCGGATGCCAAGAAGCATGACCACCACCGCGTAGGCCACCCCAAGGCCGATGATCAGGTAGTAGAAGGCACCTTCCTCCACCGTGATGAACTGGCTGAAAAGCGTGGCAAGCAGCAGGGCCGGTATCATGGGCGCGCAGCCGTAGCCAATGGCGATGGCGATGTCCTTCATCCGGCCGCTGCCGTTCATCAGGCAGGTGATGGACCAGTTGCCCACGCACAGCAGACCGTACAGCAGCAGCACGCCGGAAAGCTCCTGCAAACTGTCCACCGTGGCCGGCTCCACGTCGTTGACGATGAAGCTGGCGCTGATGCGGTTGACGGAGAAGCACAGGGAGAAGCATATCACCAGCAGCACCGCCAGAGGCACGCTGCCCCGGTCCTGGTGGCGTATCCAGTAAAAGCCGTCAACAGGGTGACTGATGGTATAGAGAAGGTATTGCCACTTGTCCTTTCCAAACGCCGCTTTCATCCCTGCTCCCCTCCTTTCTTCGCCGCTTTTTTGTTCCGGGTCCGCTTACGGACCTGCGCCGCCGCCAGTATCACGACCAGCGCCACGCCCGCGACGGTGAGCGCCTGACCCAGGTGGTCCCGCAATATCTCGCTGCGGTAGCGCTTGAAGGCCACGGAATAGTAGTCCCGGTTCATGCCAAGCTTCAGGTATTTCATGGCCGTCTTATTGTCCCCGGCGGAGAGGTAGGCCTTGCCGATGCCGGAGCAGGCAAGCTCGTTGTTCTCGTCCAGCTCCAGCACCCGCTCCCATAAGGGCACGGCCAGGGCCTCGTCCCCGTCGTAGCGCAGGGCTACGGCCTGGTTGATGAGGCTGCCGTATTCCGTGGGGGCAAAGCGGTATATCTCCGCACGGGTGGCGTCCAGCACCAGAAGCTCGCCGTTCCACTGCTCCACCGCCACGGGGGTGGTGAAGGTGCCCTCCTGGGTGCCAAGGCCGCCAAAGATGTAAAGAAGGTTGCCCTCGTGGTCGTAGGTGAATATCCGGCCCCGCTTGCGGTCCAGCAGAGAGAAGATGCCCTCCCCCCGGTAGACCACGTCCGTGATCTGGCTGGGGCCGGCATAGGCGCCGGAGCCGCTGGTCCACAGGTCGCCGCCCACGTCCTCGTTGCGGCCCTTCTTGATAACGTCCTCGCCACGGGGGTTTAAACGGCGCACGCCCTGCTTGCCGGCCTCGTCGATGTTGGTGGCGTAGACAAAGCCGCTCTCGTCGATGTCCATGCCGGTGAATTCCGTGGCGATGTACAGGGTCTGGTTCTGCCGCTCCTCTTTGGTGGCTATCTTTTTCCAGAACTTCTCCCACAGGGAGAGGGATACGTTGATGGTGCCGAAGAAGCCGGAAAACTGGCCGTCCGTCTCAAAGACCAAAATGCCCTGGAACATGTTTTGGGCGATGCAGTAGATACGGTCGGCGTAGTCCACGGAGACCTTCAGGGGCTTGAACACGAATCCCGCGGGCAGCACGTCCGACTGGGGGTCACGGACGATGCGGTCCAGGGTGCCGTCCAGCTCCAGGACCACGATGCGCTGGTTCTCCCGGTCGGCCACGTAGAGCTGCTCGTTCTCCGAAACACACACGCCGGTGGGGGCGTTGAAGGTGTCCTGCTCGCCGTCGTTTTCAAAGGAGTCGATGATGCGCTCCACACGGCGGCCGGTGCCGTCCACCACCACGATACGGTTGTGGCCGGTGTCGGCCACGTACAGGTCGCCATTGGGCGCCACGCAGATATCCTGGGGGCTGGCAAAGGCGCCGCAGTTCAGGCTCACGCCGGAGATGGCCCCGTCGGGCACGTATGGCGCCGGGATACGGACGATGTTCTCCCAATAGTCGTAGTTGTAGGTGTCGTAGGGCACGTCGTCCGCCAGGGCCAGGACAGGCAAACCCGTGACCAGCAGCACCAGCGCCAGAAACAGCGCGGAGAGCTTTTTCAGAAATTTCATCGCACGGCCCTCCTTATTCCTTCATGCCGGAGGTGGTCATGGTCTCCAGCACGTTGCTCTGGCAAATGAGGAAGAAGATGATGGGGATCGCCGCGATGATGAACGTCACCGCCGCGCTGGCGCCGGCCCGGGCCGTGCCGCCAGCGGCGATCTGCTGCAGGGAGTATTGCAGGGGCTTGAGCTCCTCGTCCCGCAGGAACATGTAGCCCGTGTTGCCCCACATCTGCTGGAACTGGAAGATGGCCAGCGTCAGCCAGGCGGGCTTGACGTTGGGCATGACGATGCGGAAAAATACCCGGAACTCCCCCGCCCCGTCCAGCCGTGCGGATTCCATGAGGGCGTTGGGAAGCTGGTCCATGAACTGCTTCATCAGGTAAAGGCCCATGCCGAAGGAGCACGCGGGCAGGATAAGGGCCCAATAGGTGTTGTTGATGTGCAGCCAGGAGATTATCATGTAGTTGGGTATCTGGGTGACCGTCCAGGAGAACATCATGGACAGGACCACCATGCTGAACAGCAGGTTCTTACCCTTGAACTCGTGCTTGGACAGGGGGTACGCGGCCATAGAGGCCAGTATCACGTGGCCCACCGTGCCGCCCACGGTGATGATGACCGTGTTGAGCACATAGCGGGAAAAGGGCACCCAGGAGGAGTTCATGGCAACGAACAGGTCCACGAAGTTGTTCAGGGTGGGGTTGCGCACGAACAGCTTGGGCGGGTACTGGAAAAGTTCGTCCAGAGGCTTCAAGGCGTTGTTGACGATCATGACCAGAGGCACGGCCATTAAAACGCCGAAAATGCCCATGAGGAAAAACAGTAGCGCGTTACCAGCGGGCGAGCGGTTCAGCTTGCGGTTTTTCCGGTGGCGGAACAGGTGGCGAAGCTTCTTTTTCATCTCACTCGCCCACCCTTCTGAGCAGCCGCTGCACCAGCTTGTTGGTGCCCACCATCAACAGGAATAGTATCGTAGCGATGGCGGAGGCGTAGCCCATTTCAAATCGTACCGTGCCGTAATCCAACAGGTGTGTGACCACCGTGGAGCCGGCGTAGTTCACCGACGGGTTGCCGGCCAATTGTATGGAGATGTCCGCGATGGCGAAAGACTGGGTTATCTGCATCACCGCGCCAAACATCAGCTGGGGCTTCATGGCCGGCAGGGTGATGAACCAAAGCTCCTGCCAGCGGTTCTTGATGCCGTCCAATGCACCGGCCTCGTAAAGGCTCTTGTCCACGGTCTGCAGGCCGGCGATGAAGGAGAGAAAGCCCGTGCCAAGGCTCAGCCACAGCTGCACCACGATCAGAAGCGGCAGGACATATTTCTCCGTCTTCATCCAGATGATGGCCTCGTTGATGATGTCCCACTTCAAAAGAAGGCCGTTTAAGTACCCGTACCGGTCGCCGGTGAGGATGATCTGCCAAATCATGTAGGCGTTGCCGCAGATGGACGGGGCGTAGAAGATCAGGGTCAGGAATGCCCGGAGCTTGCCCTTGAACTCGTTGATGACCCAGGCGAACAGCAGGCACATGAGATAGCTGACCGGGCCGGTTATCACGGCGAAAAGCAGGGTGTTTTTCAGCGCCACGATGAACAGGTCGTCGTTGACCAGCAGACGGATGTAGTTGGTCCAGCCCACGAAATGGGGCCATTCCAGCATGTTGAAGTCCGTGAAGCTGAGCACGATGGACGCCAGCACCGGCAAAACGGTGAACAGGGTGAACAGGATAAAATAGGGCGCCAGCATGAGGTAAATGGCGGTGTGACCGCTCAGGCGCTTACGGCGGGCGGAAAGCCGCGGGCCGTCCGCGCCGGTCATGAGCCGGGGCCTTTCCAGCTGTTTCACTTCATTCACTGTCATCACCTCCCTGCTTGCTTATCAAACCGAACTCGTCCCACTTGTATTGCAGCTCCATGTCGATGAGCACCACCTTGTCCATCAGCTCCTCACGGGGCGAGGCAAAGTCCGTGTCGGTGGTCACGGTGTAGAAGGCGTTGTTCACGTTTCGCCAGGAGTAATAGCCGCCAGGTACCTGGGGGATGCCCCGGACCCACTGGTACTGGTCCAGCAGGGCCTCCATGTCCGACGCCTTCCAGGCGATGTTGGCGAATGCCTCCATGTTGGCCGTGGGCACGCGTCCGGCCTCGCCTTGCAGGCTCTCCATCTCGTAGCCGAAGCTGGTCTGGGTCTCGGCGGAGGTCCACCACTTCAAAAACTCCCAGCACGCCTCCGGCTCTTTTGTCGCCGACATGATGAGGCTGGTCAGGCCCGTGGAGCCCACGGACCGGTCGATGGAGCCGTCCTCCATCTGCTTGCCCGGTACCGGGGCGATGCCCCAGAGGCCGTCGATGTCCGGCGCGGAGACCTGCAGGTTGTTATAAAGGGTATAGTCGCTGATGATGATGGGGCACTCGCCCGTGCGGAAGCGCTGCTCCACGCTGGTCTCCTTGTCCAGCTTGTAATCGGTGTAATACTCGCAGTATTGCTTGAAGGTGTTGACCGCTTCCTCCGAATCCAGGGCGGACTTGCTGCCTTCCTCGTTGTAATAAGCGCCGCCGTTCTGGTACAGGAGCATGGCGAAGATCTGCTCGGAGGGCAGCATGCCGAACTCCATCTGGTTCTTGCTCAGCACGGTCATGGCGACCTTCACGTCGTCCCAGGTCTGGGGCACGTCCAGGCCCAGCTCCGCAAGGATATCTTTGCGGTAGAAGAGCATGGGGAAGGTCTGGGTCTCGGGCAGGCCGTAGGTCTTGCCATAAAATTCCAACTGGACCATGGCGCTGGGGGAGAAACGGGCGGCCACCTCGTCATAGTCATCGAACTGGCGCAGGTTCAGCACCGCGTTACGGATGCCGTAGTTGACAGCGGTGTCGTTGCCGGTGGTCAGCACCGCGCCGGCGATGCCGTTGGTGTTGGGCACCTGGATGGCCACGTCTGGGCCCTCCCCCGCCAGGGTGGCCCGCAGGAGGGTGTTCATGTCCACCAGCTGCACGTTCACGTTGATGTTGGACTCCGGGGTAAAGGTGGAGTCGATGAGGGATTTTATCACGTTGGCCTGATCGCGGCCGGTGCCTATCCACAGGGTGATGGCGGTGGCGTCCTCGCCGGAGCTCACGTCGCCGATCTGGTTATAGTCGATCACGAAGGAGTAGAAAAGCCGCTTCATCTCGTGCCACAATGACGGGAAGAAACCGGTGTTCTCCGCCGACAGGTCCGCGTCGGGGGAATAGACGTAGATGCGGTCCAGCTGCAGGGGCTGGTCGATGACCTGGGTTATCCAGGTGGCGGTGGCGCGCATGTTCACTTTATAGGCGCTGATGACCTCGGTAAAGCGCTCCTGGTCCTCTATCAGCTCCTCCAGCTGGTCGGACATGGTGATAAGCACGCTTTCTTTATCGCTGTTCTCGCCGATCAGGGCCCGCAGACGGGCGATGGCATCGTCCAGCTCCGTCTTGACCGCCTCCAGCTGGCCCTCCAGCTCGGGAAGAGACTGCTCGATCTCATAGTCCCGGTACTTGTCCGGGGATACGCCGGTGATGCGTATCACGCTGCGGTAGATGGCGTTCAATTGGGTCACGCAGTCCTGCACAGAGCTGATGATGTCCGCGAACTTGCCCAGGACCACCTCCATGCGCAGGGTGTGTTCCCCGGCTTCCAGATAGAAGGCGTAAGGCTCACCCTGGCTGTCGTGCAGCACGTCCTGCCGCCAGCCGGAGCCGTATGTAAAGCCGTAGTCCTCCATTTCCTCAAATGGCACCGCCCCGTCGATGGAGATGCGACGGGACACGTAAATGCCCTTGACGAAGTTCTGCTTGTCAAACAGGGCGATGTTATAGTACCCGCTCTCGGGCACGGTGAAGTTCCACTCCATCCACTGGCCGTTGAGCCGCCAGGAGTTGCCGCCTATGGTGTTGTTCAAAAGGGCCTTGGGGCTGGCGGGGTACACGGCGGGCGAGCTCTGGTCCTGCTGGGCGTAGAGCATCTGGGAGGATGTCTTGACCGCGTTTTCCGCCTCGATGCGTATCACCTGACCGGCGCTGGCGGTATAGCCGGCGGCGTCCTGCTCCGCCTTCACGTCCGCGTAGGGTCGGGCGGAGGCACGGTTGGAAAGGTTCACACGCCGCAGGAGCATGGGCTCCCGCAGACCCGTCAGGGTCAGGGTGTGCTCCCCCTCGGTCAGGTACAGGGCCAGAGGCGTGGTGATATAGCCCTGGCTGTCGTAGACGTAGCTCTCCACCCACTGGGGGGCCTCCGTCATGCCGGGCTTCAGGTCGTTGCCCTGGTTGTCCTGGGCCCAGGAGAGAAGCTGTACCCCATCGTCGCTGGTGTAGGTCTCCCGCACGTCACAGGCCCAGACACGCTGGAACTCCACCAGAGAGAGCTCCGAATAGGGCAAGGTCCCGTCCAGGAATACGCTGCGCTGGATGGCGGAGTTTTTGCCCGCCACCGGGTAATATTCCAGGGACAGGTCGTAATAGCCCGCCTTTGGCACGTCAAAGGAAAACTCGATGAGGGAGTTTTCCGCCGTGAGCACGCTGTCGCCCTCCATGCCCTCAAAATCCGAACGGATCTCCGGCTCGGCGGGCTGGTCCGCCTCTTCATAGCGGGTATAGCCGCCGGCGTCGATGGCTATCTCCCCGTCGGGCCGGCCGCCGTCGTGCTGGAGAACATAGTCCTTATAGCCCAGCTTGCCGGCCGACACGGCGTAAGCGCTCACCAGCTCTTCAAAGCCGCTGCGGTCCAGCGCGTCCGCCGCCTCGTCCGCGCCCTCGTCGGCCCGGGCGAATACAGGCGCCGCCAGCGTAAGCGCCAGCACGGCCGCCATCGCGCCCGCCATATGCTTTGCCGTCTTCTTCCTGATCGTTTCCTTCACGCCCCTTCTTCTCTTAACTGTCGTAATACCACGCGTCGTCATCCTCCGCCTTGGGCGGCATGTACTGGCGCAGGCTTTTTTCTATCGCGAACGACGCGGCCAGACATCCCGCGCCGGGTAAGATGAATATGGTCGGTACGGGCAGCACGTAAAACTGTACCGCGCCAACAAGGCCCGCGCCAATTAATATCGCCGCCGTCCAGTACCAGGACCGGACCGCCATGGCGAAGGATAAGCGCCAGATCTGGGTCACCTTCACGGAAAAGCGGGACAGGGCCGGTCCCAGATACACCGTAAGCCCCGCCAGCAGCGCCGCCAGTACCAGCACCGCGCCGGTGTACACCGAGCGCTGCTGGGCCTGCAGAATACGCACGTCCAGCACCAGCAGCACCGCCACCGCCAGTATGGGCAGCCAGGCCAGGATGCTCCGGCCCAGATCGGCCTTGAAGCGGCGCCAGAATTCCCCCGCGGCCTTGCCCCGGTCACGGCGGACCGACTTCACCACCGCGTAATAAAGCGCCGCCGTGGACGCGCCGATCGTTATGACCGGCAGACAGCCCAAAAGCCACAGGGCGCTCAGCTCGACCAGCTGCCCGGTCTTGCCCAGAAAGCCCATGAGAGGGCCATCCACGTCCAGCCACTTTTTCAGCATCAGCCGCCGTCCTTTATGGGGTAGGTCTTCAGGTCCGGCAGCTCGTCACGGGTTATCACCAGGTCGCTGTTATAGACCTTTGTGAGCATGTCCGCGTCGGTGTACTGCTCGGAATAGGTCTTGCGCACGCCGTCGTTCAGGACAAATTCGCCGCTCCAGGTGCAGAAAAAGCTCCACATGGCCCGGTCCCGCACCGCCAGGTCCGGGTCGATCATGGTCCCGTTTTCGCTGAGGGTCACCATCTTGTTGCTGCCGGCGTAGCCGTGGTTCAAGAGGAACTGGTCGATCTGGGAGGTATAGACATGCTCGCCGGCGTAGACGTCCATGCCCACGATGTCCACATACTCGTCGCCGGGGTACCAGTCCTTGTCCTGGCCGTTCCAGACCCAAATGAGGTTGTGCAGCCCATAGTCGTTGGTCAGGGTGTCGTAAAGCATGGTGTAGAGCTTTTTATACGCCTCGGGACCGGCCGCGCCCCACCAGAACCAGGCGCCGGACGCCTCGTGCAGAGGCCGCCACAGGATGGGCACCCCCGCGTCCTGCATGACGAGAAGCTGCTGGGCGATATTGTCGATATCGTGCTGCAAAAGGGCCAGACCCTCTTCGTCTTTGCCGTCCATGATGGCGGCCAGGTCCAGTTTTTTGCATTCTTCCGGACGAAACGCGCTGTACCAGGTGCCGGTGATGTATTTCTCCGGGGCCAGCCAGTGCCAGCACAAGGTGACGATGCCGCCCTTTTCCCAGTAGGCGATGGCCTGTTCGGTGGTGCGGATCTCTACCTCATGGTCCACGCCGGTCTGGGAATAGTAGCCCAGGTCAAGACCAAGAATGGCGGGGTATTTGCCGCCGTTGGTCTCGGCGATCTTCATGTTCTCCCAGCCGTTGGCCCCCGTGTCGCAGTACTGGCCGGAGATGATGGTCTTGCCGTACTGGTCGCAGAGATAGCTGAAAAGCCGCTTGGCATTGTCCGTTGCCAGCGGGTCCACAAGCTGCGGCGACACGTCGAAAATGCTCTCGTCAAAGGGTTCGGAGGCCAGCACGGTCAGCGCCGACCACTCGATGTAGCCCCAGTACTTGGTCACTTTTATCTCATGCGCGCCCGCTTCCAGGTACACCCGGCGGATGGCGGCGTCCTCCGCCTTGTCGGATCGAGCCACCAGCGTACCCGCCTGGGCGCCGTCCGCCCAGACGTAGTTCTCTTTATAGCCGCCCAGGCCCCGGACCGTGAACACCAAATCGTAAAAGCCCGTCTCCGGGATATCGATCGTGACGGCACAGGCGTCCCCGTCCTTTTCAAAGCCGGTGACGGACCCGTCTTTTTTGGCCTTCACCTTGCCCGTTAATTCGCCCTCGCCGGGCAGATATGTACCGACCACGTCCTGTTCCCCGCCTTCCTGCGCCAGTGCGGGTACACCGACGGCCAGCAACCCGGCCGCCGCCAGTGCGATACACAGCAGCTTTCTGAAAACCACGCGCTCTCCCCCGCTCTCTCCGGTTAAGCTTAATGAAAATAATTTACTTAAAAAATTAAGGGTGTTAAATCGTAATTTCTCATTACAATTTAACACCCTAATTAACTTTTTGTAAATATGCACAATTAAATAAACTTTCACCCCCCCAATTTTGCAATTTGACGATAAGTAATTATTGGTTAGGTAAATAAGAGGTTAAATAAACTTAATAATTAATCCTCCATAAGCAAAACCAATTGTTTGGACCGGAAATCCCCCCAGAGGGGCTCCAGGGGCAGACCGCCGTGCAGCAGCGTGTCCCCGCCGAAGACACGGTCCGTGCCCTCCAGGCGGTAGTTTGCGGCCGGGTCCAGACCCTGCAGGAGCACCCGGCGGGAGTGGCGGTTGGCGCTGGCCAGGACCTGTACGTAGGTCACAAGGGCGGTGCGCCTGTCCCGGCTGACCACCTGCCAGCAGTCCCAGGTGTGGTTTTCCCGGTAAGAGGCCAGGCGGTAATAGTCGCCGGTGCGTAAAAGCGCGTTGAAGCGGTGGTAAAGAGCGATCTGGTCGGGTATCTGCTCCCGCTCCTCCTCCGTGAGCTTTCGCGGGTCCAGCTCATAGCCGAAGGTGCCCGCCAGGGCCACGTGGCCCCGGGTATCCATGGGCGTGGTCCGGCCCACCGCGTGGTTGGGGCAGGCGGAGACATGCGCGCCCATGGTGCTCAGGGGATAGAGCAGCGCCGTGCCCTCCTGGATGGCCAGGCGCTCGATGGCGTCCGTGTCGTCAGAGCACCAGATCTGGGGGCTGTAGTAGAGCATGCCCGGGTCGTACCGGGCCCCGCCGCCGGAGCAGTTTTCCAGCAGCACGTTGGGGAAACGCTTGCAAAACCGCTCCTGCAGCTCGTACACAGCCATCACGTAGCGGCAGGAAAGCTCCCCCTGCCGGTCGCTGGTAAGGCCAAGGCTGCCCAGGTCGGAAAGCTGGCGGTTCATGTCCCACTTCACATACTCGATGTTGGCGCTGGTCAATATGGCCTCCACGCGGCCCCAGACGTATTCCAGCACCTCCCGGCGGGTAAGGTCCAGGATGTACTGGTTCCGGCACAGGCCGGCGGTGCGGCCGGAGATCTGGATGGCCCAATCCGGGTGGGCCCGGTACAGGTCCGAATCCGGGGAGATCATCTCCGGCTCCATCCAAAGGCCGAACTTCATGCCCATGGCGTTCAGCTCGTCCGCCAGACGCTTTAAGCCGCCGGGCAGCTTTTTCTCGTTCACGTACCAGTCCCCAAGAGCCCGGTTGTCGTCCCGCCGATCGCCGAACCAGCCGTCGTCCAGCACGAACATCTCCATGCCCAGCGCCGCGCCGGATTTTGCCATGGCCAGCAGCTTTTCCGTGTCGAAGTCAAAGTAGGCCCCCTCCCAGCTGTTGAGCAGGACGGGCCGCTTTTTGTCCTTCCACGGTCCCCGGAGAAGATGGCCGCGATAGAGGTCGTGGAGGGTGCGGGTCATGCCGCCAAGGCCCTGGTGGGAGTAGACCAGCACCGCCTCCGGGGCCTGAAAGCTCTCCCCGGCGGCCAGCTTCCAGCAGAAGTTCCAGGGGCTCACGCCCAGCACGGCCCGGACCTGGCCGAACTGGTCCGCCTCCGCCTGGGCCTCGAAATTGCCGGACCAGACCAGGTGCATGGCCCAGACCTGGCCCTGGGTCTGGGTCGTGCCGGGGGTCAGAAGGGCCAAAAAGGGCTGGGCCTGGTGGCTGGTCTCCCCCCGCTCGGAAAATACCCCCTGCCGCCCCACGGCCAGAGGCCGGCGCTGGATGACGCGCTCACGGGCCCAGGAGCCGTGGAGCGTCAGCAGTTCAAAGTCCCGGTCGTCCATGTCCAGGCACGCGGACAGGACCTTGGTAAGATAAAGCGCCGGCTCCTTCGCGCCTGTGTTGCGAATGAGGGCGCTGCGGGTAATGGCGTCCACGTCCTCAAATACCGTGTATTCCAGGTCCACCTCCAGCCCCAGCACGTCGTCCGCCAATGTCACGGTCAGCGCCGTGCAATCCAGCTCGCCGCCGAATGTGGCGGGCAGGCCCGGCAAGGGGCGTTTCCCCTTCTGTATGCTGTGGCGGCGGTAGGCCAGCTCCACGGCGTTGTGGCCGGCGGCGGTGCGCACTTCCAGGCAGTGGGTGCGAAAATCCCCCGTCCCGCCGGTGGGATATTCAAAGGGGGCCGCGTCCAGAAAGCTCAGCTTGTCCCGGCCGTTGCGGGCCGGGGTATAGGGCGGCTCGTCGGTCCGGGCCAGGTAGGAAGCATCCGTGCCGCGCAGGCGGGGGCCATAGTAGTAGTGCAGCAGATAACCGAAATCGTCCTGCACGCCCATGAGATAGCTGGTGTTTGGAGTGTCCAGCTTGAAGGTGCGGTTTTTTTCGTCGTAAAAAATGCCCATAAGTTGCTCCGTTTTTATAGAAGGCCGTCCATCAGGCCCTGATACGCCTCACGGCTGGCCTGGTACACGTCCAGCGTTTTGCGGTCGATGAGGCCGAAATTCTCCCCCGTGGTACCCAAGGCCCCGTTGTCCCACCAGACGCACGGGATGCCGTATTCCGCCGCGGCGGAGACGTAATATTTGGCCCATTCATACCGGGCCTCGCCGTTTTGCTTGTCGATGCAGCCCATCTCGTCGATGATCACCGGCACACCCTTTTGTACGTACATGTAGTCCAGGCTCTCCAGCATTTTGGCGATCTGGCTTTTCCCGCCGGCGGTGAAGGCGTCCGCCTTGGACTTGGTGTCCAGGCAGAGGTCGTAGGGCGTGTAGGCGTGGATGGAGAGCATCAGGCGGCCCTCCACGCTGTCCTGCGGCATTTGGAACCGGCTCAGAAGCGCGCCGGTGGGCGAGCCGGCATAGGGGCTCACGATCACGGTCCGGTCGGCGTTACAACCGCCCGCCGAGCGAATGGCGTCCAGAGCGGTCTGGTTCAGCTCGTTCACCACGTCCAGCGCCGCGAGACAGTCGGCGTTTTTGGCGTCCACGTTCCACTCGTAGGAGCTGCCCTCGATACGGGGCTCGTTCATGGTCTGGAAAATGAGCCGGTGATCCGTGTCCGCGAAGCGGGCGGCGATCTGGGCCCAGACAGCGGCCAGGTATTCTTTTGCGGCGGCCTCGTTGTCCGGCGCGGGATAGTAGACGCCATTGTCGTGGTGGGCGTTGACGATCACCGTGAGGCCCGCGTCCAGGGCCTGGTCCACCACGGTCTCGACCCGGTCCATCCAGGCCTCGTCGATGGCGTAGTCCGGCGCACCGGAGGTGTGCCCGCTCCAGGACACCGGGATGCGCACCGTGTCAAAGCCAAGGTCTACAAGGGCCGTGAACAGCTCCGGCGGCGTGACGGGATTGCCCCAGGCGGTCTCGGTGGGCGCGTCAAAGGTGTTGCCCAAATTCCACCCGATCTTCATCTGCACAGGCTCCTCTCCCCCGTCCGCGCCGTCCGCCAGGGCCGTCGGCCCGATGGCGGCGGTCATGATCAGCGCGGCCAAAATGATGCATGCAATGGTTCGTTTCATCTTATCCTCCCCGCTTTCAGTGTCACAGGCGCTCCACGCGCAGGCGGCAGTCCGTGCCCACCTGCTCGACAGCAAGGCCGTCCGCCGCGCCACGGACGGTCACGGCGATGTCGTTGTCGGTCCGGTGGGCAGTGATGTCCAGCACCGGCTTGCCGGTCATGTCACACACCCGGCGGGTGGCACTGGCGCCGTCCGCCAGGGCGTACAGGTACACGGTCAGGTCCTGTGTGTAGTCGTAGTCCGGCCGGTCGTCCCGGCCGCCGACGGGCAGGATGGTGTTCTCCCGCACGTAGAGGGGCAGGGAGAAAAAGTCGTAGCTGTCCCGCCGCCAGCCGGCGCCCTCCACGGCCTCGCCGGTGAGAAGGTGGGTCCAGGTCCCGCGGGGCAGGTAGTAATCCACGCTGCCGTCGGCGCGGAACACGGGGGCCACCAGAAGCCCGTCGCCCAGCATGTACTGCCGGTCCAGGTCCTCGCAGCCGGGGTCTGAAAATTCCAGCAGCATGGGCCGCATCACGGGCACGCCCGTTTTGGCGTTGTCCGCCGCCAGGGCGTAGAGATAGGGCATCAGGCGGTTTTTGAGCTTGGCGAACCGGCGGCAGACGTCCACCGCCTCCTCCCCGAACAGCCAGGGCACCCGGTAGGAGTTGGAGCCGTGGAGGCGGGAGTGGGTGCTGAGAAGGCCGAAGGCCAGCCAGCGCTTGTAAACGTCCGGCGAGGCGGTGCCCTCAAAGCCGCCGATGTCGTGGCTCCAATAGCCGAACCCGCTCAGACACAGGCTCAGGCCCGCACGCATGGACTCGGCCATGGACACATAGGCGCTGTTGCAGTCCCCGCCCCAGTGGACGGGGAATTTCTGGCCGCCGACGGTGGCGCTGCGGGCAAAGACCACCGCCTCATGCTCGCCCTTGACAGAGCGTATCGCGTCGAACACGGCCTTGTTGTAGAGGTATGTATAGTAGTTGTGCATCCGCTCCGGGTCGCTGCCGTCAAAGTAGACCACGTCGGTGGGGATGCGCTCGGCGAAGTCCGTCTTGAAGCAGTCCACCCCCTGGGCCATCAGCCGACGGAGATTGGCCTGGTACCATGCCACGGCCTCCGGGTTGGTGAAGTCCACCACCGCAAGGCCCGCCTGCCACAGGTCCCACTGCCATATGTCGCCGTTGGGACGCTTCAGGAGGTACCCCTTCTCCGCCGCCTCGTCAAAGGCGGGGCTGTGCTGGGCAAGATAGGGGTTTATCCACACGCAGACCTTCAGGCCCTTTTCGTGCAGCCGGGTCAGAAGCCCCTCCACGTCGGGGAACATGTCATTGTCCCACCGGAAGCCGCACCACTCGTTTTCCCGCATCCAGAAGCAGTCAAAGTGGAATACCCGCAGGGGGATGTCCCGCGCCCGCATGCCGTCCACAAAGGCCATAACGGTCTTTTCGTCGTAGCTCGTCGTGAAGGACGAGGAAAGCCACAGGCCAAAGGTCCAGGCTGGGGGCAGCGCCGGACGGCCGGCCAGGGCCGTGTACCGCTCCAACACGCCCTTGCGGTCCGGCGCGCCGATGAGAACAAAGTCCAGGCTCTGGCCGGGGACGCTGAACTGCACCTTGGTCACCGCCTCGGAGCAGACCTCAAAGGACACAGGACCCGTGTCGTCCACCAGAAGGCCGTAGCTGTTGGAGCTTAAGTAAAAGGGAACGTTTTTGTAGGCAAGCTCGCTGGACGTGCCCCCGTCCTCGTTCCAGATGTCCACCCGCTGGCCGTTGCGGACAAAGGGCGTGAACCGCTCGCCCATGCCGTATATTTTCTCGCCCACGTCTACCTGCATCTGGCACATCATGTGCGGGCCCTCCGGCGTGTCAGCATAGCAGAGGATGGGGGAGCCAAAACGCTCCCCCACGTTGGTGAGCTTCCTGCCGCCGTAAAAGTACGTCAGCGTGCAGGGAGGCTTTTTGTGGATGACCAGGGTCAAAAGGCCGGAGGCAATGGTGAGCGTGTCACCGTCGTCGTGGACGGTCAGAGGGCAGCGCCGGTCGTCCAGGTCGAACCGGGGCATTTTCCGGCGCACGCCCTTGAAGTGTACCGCCCGCAGACGCAGCATGTCCGGTCGGGGCGAGCTGACGCTTATTTCCAGCGCGGGGCCGTCCAAGCTCCGGCTGTCGTGCTTATATGGCACCGCGAATAGCGTTACCTCCCGACCGTCCTCGCTTTGGCGGACCTGGCGTATCTGCTCGCAGTTATAGGTGGTCACGCCCGGACGCATGAGCCATTCGCCGTTGTGAAATTTCACGTCTCGTCCCTCCCGTCACACTGCCCCGGACCGGGGCTGATCACATGATCTTGCGAAACAGGGCCTTGAAGTCCTCCACAGTCGCCGGCTTGGGATTGCCCGGTGCGCAGGCGTCCGCCGCGGCGGACTGGGCCAGGAAGTCCAGGTCCTCTTCCTTGAGCTTGTCCAGCTTGGCGGGGATACCCACGTCGGCGGACAGCTTCTTCACCGCGTCGATGGCGGCGGCGCGGTACTCGCCCTGGGTCATGTCGTCCACGCCCTTCACGCCCATGGCCCGGGCGATCTCCCGGTATTTTTCGCCGGTGGCGTCGGCGTTATACTCCATCACGATGGGCAGCATCATGGCGCAGGCCACGCCGTGGGGCGTGTCGTACACCGCGCCAAGGGTGTGGGCCATGGAGTGGGCGATGCCCAGGCCCACGTTGGAAAAGCCCATGCCGGCGATATACTGGCCCATGGCCATATTCTTGCGGCCCTCAGGGTCGTTCTTCTGGGCGGCGCGGAGATTCGCGGCGATGAGCCGGATGGCCTCCAGATGGAACATGTCGGTCATCTGCCAGGCGGCGGCGGTGGTGTACCCCTCGATGGCGTGGGTCAGGGCGTCCATGCCGGTGGCGGCGGTCAGGCTCTCGGGCATGGACAGCATCATGTCCGGGTCCACCACGGCCACGTCGGGGATGTCGTGTACGTCCACGCAGACGAACTTGCGCTTGCGCTCCACGTCGGTTATCACGTAGTTTATCGTCACTTCCGCGGCGGTGCCGGCGGTGGTGGGCACGGCGATGGTGAACACCGCGTGGTTCTTGGTGGGGGCCACGCCCTCCAAAGAGCGGACATCGGCGAACTCGGGGTTGGTGATAATGATGCCGATGGCCTTGGCGGTGTCCATGACGGAGCCGCCGCCCACGGCCACGATGCTGTCTGCCCCAAAGGCTTTAAAGGCAGCCACGCCGGCCTGGACGTTCTCGATGGTGGGGTTGGGCTTGATGTCCGTGAAGATGGTGTAGTCCATGCCCTTTTCTTTCAGGCCGTTCAGGATGGCGTCGATCTGGCCGGACTTGACCGCGTGGTTGCCGGAGGCGATGAAGACCTTTTTGCAGCCGCGGGCGGCCAGCTCGTTGGCCACCTCGGCCACGGCCCCGGCGCCGTGGTAGGAGACGTTGTTCAGTACGATACGGTTTGCCATTGGAAAAATCCTCCTGATATTAAAATTTACTATCTATTTTACCCACTTTCCGGGCGGTGTCAATATAGCTGCTTCACACCCACGCGCCATCGCCTGTGCGTATCTTCATCTCCATAGGCCGCAGGACCACCTGTTCCCCGTCCAGCGGGAAAGTCTGGGCGCGGAGGGTGTTGTTGAAGAAAAACGTGTACGCGCCGCTCTTTCCGGTGCGGGTGGTGACTTCAACGCCCAGGGGCAGGTCGGGCAGCATGGGGATTGCAAGCTCCCGGCATATCTCCGCCAGCAGCGTCCGGTACAGCGCCCGCTGGCCCACCGCGCCCACGTAATAGGCCCGGCCCGCGCCAAAGGCGTTTTTCGTCACGGCCGGGCTCCCGGCATAAAACTTCTCCGTGTACCGGGCCCAGACGTCGGCCCCCTCCGGGGCCAGCACGTCGCACCAGCCGGTGACGGTGAAGCGTTCCCCGGCGGCGGTCTCGATGTGTACGCGCTTTTCGCCGATGGCGTCGTATTCCTCCACACGGCAGCCGCATAAATGCCGGAAGGCCGTGGGCAGGGGCTGGCCGAAAACGCAGTTGTTGTGCTCGTCCTTCACGCCGCTGCGGTTCGTGATCACCACCGTGCCGCCAGCCGCGGCAAAGGCTTCCAGCCGGGTCGCCAGGGTCGGGTCCGTCACATAGTGGGTGGGGACCAACACCGCCTTGTACCCGTCCAGAGGCGCGTCCTGGGATATCACGTCCACGTTGACACCCAGGCCCATACAGGCGTCCTGGAACAGCTTCAGCTGGGTCCAGTAGGCAAAATTCCGGCTCTGGCGCTGGTTCTTGAGGGCAAACTCCTGGTCGGGGCCGTACAGGATCGCCACGGGGCTGCGTAGGCATGTCTTATCCAGGTCCGGCAGAGCTTCCAGCCGGCGGCAAAACTGGCCTATCTCCCCGAGCCGCCTGTTGTCCCGGTCGTCATGGTCCAGCACGCCGTGGCCCAGCATCTCCGCCCCCGAACAGGCCGAGCGCCAGCGGAAAAAGCTCACCAGGTCCGCCCCGTGGGCCACCGCCTGCAGCGCGTAGCCCTCCAGCATGCCCGGTTCCGGCGCGATGCCCATGGGGCTCCAACAGCCTCCCGCGCCCCCAAGCTGCTCCAATATCCAGAAGTTTTGGCGCTTAAAGCCCCGAACAAAGTCCAGGCCAAAGGCGTTGGAGTACAGCGCCTCCGGGTCCTCCGGCAGGTCCATGGGAGGATAGTTGTCGTAGGCCGCTACGTCCAGGGGGGCAAAGGTCTGGTAGAAGTCCGGCATGTTGGCGGGAAACCAGCCGTTGGTGGTGACAAGCGCGGACGGGTCATGGGCCTTGATGATGTCCCGTTCAAAGTACACAAAGTCCGCCGTGCGCCATGCGCCGAAACGCTCATAGTCCAGCATGCAGGCGGGGTCATACCAGTCCGGCATGTACGCTTTCGACACGGGCGGCTCGATCTGCTCCCAGGCGGTGATCTGGCCGCTCCACACGTCCGTGCCCCAGGCGCGGTTCAGAGCGTCCAGCGTGCCGTACTTCTCTCGCAGCCAGCGGCGGAAATTCTCACGGCAGGCTTGACAGGCGCAGTGGTCGTTTTCCAGCTCGTTGTCGATCTGCCACGCGAATATCGACCGGCGGCCGGCGTAACGCTTCGCCATCTGCTCCGTGATGCGCGCGGCGTAACGGCGAAACGTTGGGCTCAGGGTGCAGCGGTGGCCACGGATGCCCAGGTCGATGGGCCGTCCGTCGGGGCCGTGCTGCACCGTATCCGGGTGGCCGGTGTACAGCCACATGGGCGCGCTGTTGGTGGGCGTGCACAGTATCACCCGCATGCCGTGGCGGGCGATGACGTCGATGGCCTCGTCCAGCCAGCCGAAATCGAACCGGCCGTCCTCCGGCTCCATGCGGCCCCAGGCAAACTCCCCCAGGCGCACCACGTGTACGCCCAGCGCCGCCATCCGCGCAGCGTCCCGCTCCCACAGGGCCCGGTCCCAGTGCTCGGGGTAATAGGCCATTCCTATCTTTATCATGTCTTCGCTCCTCCGGTCCGTTCCGTCGTGTCCCGCCGCGCAGGGCATCGTATTCCCATGATAGTGTATCTTCACCGGTCCGTCAACGGCAAGGCGCTCATTGCAAGGCCCGGATAAAACGCAAAATGTTTTCGTTTACGGCGGCGGGAGCATCCACGTTGGAATTGTGGGCGGCGCCAGGGACCCAGACAAGGGGGTAGCCGGTCCGTTTGGCCCACCGCCGGTTATAGGTCCTGACCTTGCCCGTGCGGTCCTTCTCCCCCACCAGCAGAAGGACCGGACAGGGTATCTCGCACGCTCGGTTGTCGTCCAGAAAGCCGGCATATCCAATGCCCATAAGGCGACACAGCTCCGCTTTGCCGTATCCGGCGAGCACGGCCGCCATATTGGCCCGACCGGTCTCCGTGGCCGCGTTTTGCCTGGACATCGCCCACTTAAGCAGCTTTTCCGGAAACAGCTTTGCCATCCACTCGATCTGCCGGAGCCACCAAAGGTCGGACTTTGCATAATAGTCCCCGTACGGCGTTGAGTCGATCGACACAAAGCCCTTCACCATTTCGGGGTACCGACAGATAAACGCCTGTGAAATAAACCCGCCCATGGACTGGCCGATCAGTATGACTCTGGTCACGCCGCACGCGTCCAGTATCGCTTTCATCCCGTTTGCCGCATTTTCGTATGTAAACGCCGGGTATGGCCTCGACTGCCCGTGGGCGGGCGCGTCCCAGGCGATGATGTTGTACTCCGCCGCAAAAGCCGGAAACTGCGGCGCAAACATGGTGTGGTCGCCAGTCAGGCCGTGCAGGAAAAACAGCGTGTCTCGGGACTGGTCGAATGTGTCCGATGTCCAGTAAGCGATATTGCCCGATGCGTCTGATATTTCTCGCCGTTGCATGAGATCTCACCTCGCAAATATAAAACAAAAGCACGGTTCTGTCACAGAGCCGTGCTTTTGGCAGGGGAAGAAGGTTTCGAACCCTCGGCCTACGGTTTTGGAGACCGTCGCTCTGCCAACTGAGCTATTCCC
>CANQKA010000024.1 GCA_947624395.1 uncultured Oscillospiraceae bacterium | reverse complement strand
ACGGGGCCGTGCCCATCTCCGGCACCGACAACGAGTACGCCAACGGCTACGACATCATGATCGCCAAGCGCATCTGCGAGGCCTATGGCTGGGAGCTTGAGGTCATCCGCACCGACTGGGATTCCCTGGTACCCGGCGTCCAGTCCGGCCTGTATGACGCGGTGATAGCCGGCCAGTCCATGACCGAGGACCGGATGGAGGAAGTGGAGTTCGCCGGCCCTTACTTCTACGCTTCCATCGTGTGCCTGACCACCGCTGACAGCGAGTTTGCCGATGCGCAGGGTCTGGCCGACCTGGCCGGCGGCACCTGCACCGCCCAGATCGCCACGATATGGTATGACAATATGCTGCCCCAGATCGAGGGCGCGGACGTGCAGCCCGCCGCCGAGACCGCGCCGGCCATGCTGATGGCCTTGGAGAGCGGCATGGTGGACTTCGTCTGCACCGATATGCCCACCGCCCTGGGCGCCTGCGCCGCCTATGACGACATGGTCCTGCTGGACTTCTCCGGCTCCGACGATAATTTTGAGGCCGACGAGGGCGACATCAACATCGGCGTGTCCCTGCAGAAGGGCAACACCGAGCTGAAGGACGCCATCGACGCGGTGCTGGGCGAGATGGACGCGGACATTTTCAACGCCATCATGGACCAGGCCATCGCCATCCAGCCCCTGAGCGAGGAATAAGGCGCGCTGCTATAAATATGATTTGCGGCAGAGAAAGAGCCCGGCTCTTTCTCTGCCCGATTTGAAAGGAAACTCCCTATGGGTATATTCTCCGAGCTCCTTGCGGACATATCCAGTCTGTTGTCCCGGTATGGCTGGGCCTATCTCAACGGCATCCGCAACACCCTGGTGCTGGCCCTGGCCGCCACGGCCATCGGCTGCGTGATCGGGTTTCTCTGCGGTGTGCTGAACACCATACCCCACGCCAGGACCGATAACCCGGTCAAGCGATTCGTCCTGGCTCTGATACGGGCCGTTATCCGGGTGTACGTGGAGGTATTTCGCGGCACGCCCATGGTGCTGCAGGCGGTGTTCATTTACTATGGCCTGCCCTACATCACGGACAAGCAGGTGATGTTCACCAACGTCTGGGTGTCGGCGCTGGTGGTGGTGTCCATCAACACGGGCGCGTATATGGCCGAGTCCGTCCGGGGCGGCATCATCTCCGTGGACCCCGGCCAGACCGAGGGGGCCATGGCTATCGGCATGACCCATGTGCAGACCATGATGAACGTGATCATCCCCCAGGCCCTGCGCAACATCATGCCCCAGATCGGCAACAACTTCATCATCAACATCAAGGACACCTCCGTCATGTTCATCATCAGCTTCACGGAGTTCTTTGCCGTCCACCGTGCGGCGGTAGGGGCCACCTATAAATACTTCCCCTCCGCGACCATTGAGATGGTGGGGTATCTGTGCCTGACGCTGACGTCCAGTTTCCTGCTGCGGGTGCTGGAAAAGAAGCTGGACGGGTCCGACAACTACGAGCTGGTCAATGACGACCAGCTTGTCATGGCCGCCGGGAACTACAATTACCCGGACAAGAGCTCTCCCTTCGACGAGCGGCACAAGCCGTCCCGGGACCAGGTGATACAGGATGTCAAGATCGGCAAGAAGAGGGGGGAGCGCTGATATGGCGGACACCATTCTTGAAATACGCCACCTGTCCAAGAGCTTCGGCTCTCATGAGGTCTTGCGGGACATCGACTTCACCGTGAACAAGGGCGACGTGACGGCCATCATCGGCGCGTCCGGCTCCGGCAAGAGTACGCTGCTGCGGTGCGTGAACCTGTTGGAGACGCCTACCAGCGGGGAGATACTGTTCCACGGCAAGGACGTGACCGGCCGGGGCGTGAACGCGCCGGAGTACCGCTCCCACGTGGGCATGGTGTTCCAGTCCTTCAACCTTTTCAACAACATGCCGGTGCTGGAAAACTGCATGGTGGGCCAGGTGAAGGTGCTGAAAAAATCCAAGGCCGAGGCAAGGGAAAACGCCATGCGGTACCTGCAATACGTGGGCATGGCCCCTTACATCAACGCCAAGCCCCGGCAGCTCTCCGGCGGCCAGAAGCAGCGTGTGGCCATCGCCCGAGCCCTGGCCATGGGGCCGGAGGTGCTGCTGTTCGACGAGCCCACAAGCGCCCTGGACCCGGAGATGGTGGGGGAGGTCCTGTCCGTCATGCAGACGCTGGCGGGGGAGGGCATGACCATGCTGGTGGTCACCCACGAGATGGCCTTTGCGCGGGACGTGTCCAACCACGTGGTGTACATGTCCGAGGGCGTTATCTGCGAGCAGGGCGCGCCCGCCGACGTGCTGGGTAACCCCCAGAAGCAGGAGACGAAGGATTTCCTGGCGAGATTCCGGAAAAACTGACGGAGAAAATGATCTGAAAAAATTTCAAAAGGTACCTTGACAAATAGCGCGAGCCGTGCTATTATCAAGGTACCTTAAAAATTATCGAAAGGAGATCGGAACCATGACGGAGAAATTTGATTTTCCCATTAGAGAGGAATTCGACGCGCCACCTGTGCCTCCCGGACCTCCTGTCCCGCCGCCTCCACCGCCCCACGGCCCCCATGGGCCTGGGCCACATGGACCTCACGGACCGCACCATGCGCCGCCTCCGCCGCCGCCTCACGGTCCCCACGGCCCTCACGGACCCGGGCCAAGGGGTCCGCACATCGACCGGGAGCACTACGAGACGCTGGACACCAACGGCAAGCTGTTCACCCTGATCGGCGAGCTTGGCCACGCCAGCCGGTTCCGTTTTGACGGCCGGTTGGGCCAAGACCGGGCCCTGAGCCTTTTGCAGGAGGGGGAGAGCATGACCCAGCGGGAGCTGACGGAGCGCCTGGGCGTACGGCCCGCCTCGGCCAGCGAGGTCGTGGGAAAGCTGGAGCGGGCAGGGCTTGTCACCCGCACGCCCAGCGAGGCAGACCGCCGCACGGCGGACATCCGCCTGACCGACGCGGGACTTGCCCGCCGGAAAGCGCGGGCTGACCAGGAGAAGGAGGGGATGGCGGACCTGTTCGCCGCCCTGTCGGAGGATGAGAAAACGACCCTGCTGGCCCTGCTGGAAAAGCTGAGCGCCGCTTGGCGGGACGAGGACCCGCCCGCCCCGCCGGAACCGCCCGAGGGCCCGGAGCCGCCGGAACCGTAAATCTATTGAAGGAAAAATGCGCCCCGACGGTGTTCTGTCGGGGCGCACGCTGTGTGTGAGTCAGTTCAACGGCAAGATGTCCTCATCCTCGGCGATCTTCTCCATAACGCCGTCCCGGATGATCCACGCCTCGCCGCGCAGTTCTTCCTTACCATTTCGGGACAGGATGTAGCTGCCGTCTGGCAGGACGTAAAAGGTCCGGCCCGCGCTGTCCGGGATGGCGATGTCGTCGAACAGATCCAGCCCGTCTAGGGTATCGCCGGCGATTTGGTTGTAGTGAGGGAGGATGTTACATTCCGTCAGACCCAGACCGGGCAGGAAGCGTTCATAATCCGGGTCGATGGCCTCGCCCTCCAGCTCCGGGTGGGCGTAGACGGTCCCGGCGCTGTTCATGCTCCCGGCGCTGATGCCCATGACCACGCCGTCAAAACCGGTCAGGAGCTCCTTTAGGCCGATGGTCTGAAAGAATGCGTTTTGGGTGGGCACGTGGCCGCCACAGAGAATGATGAAGTCCGCGTTGTCGATGAGACCGGCGGCGTTTTCCATGTTCCGGCCGTCCAGCACGTCGAAGGAGGAAAAGGCAAAGCCGGCCTTTTCCATGGCCTCGGCGGTGCTGGCGGCGTAAAGATCAGTCTTCTCCCAGTCGTCCGGGTCGGAGCAGATATACAAAGCCCGGCAGGGATAGGGCAGGGCCAGGTGCAGTTCGTGGATGAAGCCGTTGAAGGGGCATAGGTCCGGATCGTCTGGCAGATCGGGACTGCTGGTGAAAAAACAGGTCATGATAATACCTCGCACGGTGTTAGTTCCAGGTGGTCAGTATATCGTGTCAGCGGCGAAAAATCAACCGGCCCCGCCGTTGACAGGGCGGCGGTTTTCATGCTATGTTGGAGAAAACGTCGAAGGAGGGCGGACAGCATGACGGTGATCTGGGATTGGAACGGCACGCTTCTGGACGACATGAAAGTATGTCTGGCCGTCATGAACCGGATGCTGACCCGGCGGGGACTGCCACGGCTGTCGGCCGAGCGCTACCGGTCGATCTTCACCTTTCCCGTTCGGGACTATTACGCCCTGGCGGGCATCGACCTGGCGTCGGAGAGCTTTGACGCGCTGGCGGAGGAATATATGTCTGACTATCGGCGCTCATCCCGAAACTGTCCGCTCATGCCGGGTGCGGCGGAAACGCTGGACCGGCTGAACGCGCTGGGCGCGGCGCAGGTACTGGCCTCCGCCTCACGGCAAGACGATCTGGAGCGGCAGGTGGAGGAACGGGGCCTCGCGGGGAAATTTCGAGCGCTGCTGGGCATGACCGACCAGCTTGGCGGCGGCAAGGCAGGTCTTGCCGCGGGGTATCTGCGCAGAAATGGGATAGACCCGGCGTCGGCCCTGTTCGTGGGCGACACGGTCCACGACTTTGAGACCGCGTGCGCTGTGGGGAGCCGGTGCGTGCTGATAGCCGGAGGCCACCAGAGCCGGGAGCGGCTGGAAGCTACCGGCGCGGTGGTGCTGGACGATATACGGCGGCTTCCGGCGCTGGACATTTGGAGGTAGGCTATGGATTTTTGGAAGATGAACGGCGCGGGCAACGACTTTATCATCCTGAACGATATGGTCCGGGCCATTCCCGATGACCGGCTGGGCGATATTGCCCGGACCGTGTGCCAGCGGCATATGTCCGTCGGCGCGGACGGCATGATGGTGGTCCGTCCGGCCCAATGCGGCGGGGACTTCCGTATGCTGTTTTTCAACGCCGACGGCGGCGAGGCCGAGATGTGCGGCAACGGCGCCCGGTGCATTTGCCGGTACGGGTACGAAAACGATCTGGCCGGCGAGGTACAGCGGGTGGAGACCATGTCCGGCACCGTCACAGGCCGGCGCATCGACGCTCGCCTGTATCAGGTCCGGCTGAACGGCCCAACGGTGCTGGACGCGGACCGGCCCGTTGAAATAGACGGGACGATCTATCGCTGCGCCTATATCGAGCTTGGCAGCCCCGGTCTGCCCCACGCGGCGGTGCCCTACACGGGGTTAAAAGACGCCGATGAAAACGCCCTGCGGGACCTGGGGCGCAAGCTGCGCTATCACCCGGCCTTTCCCAAGGGCGCAAACGTGAATTTTTATGAGCTCGTGGGCCCCGGGCGCGTGACCATGCGGACCTATGAGCGTGGCGTGGAGGACTTCACCTACGCCTGCGGCACCGGCGCGGCGTCCGTGGCGCTGGCCCTGACCGCGCTGGGCCAGCTTCCCGACGGCCAGCTGACGGCGGATATGCGCGGCGGGACATTGACCGTGCGCGTACAGCGTGAAGGGAGCGGCTACGGTCTTTTTCTGACCGGCCCCACCAATGTGGTCTGCAAGGGCACGCTCACGGACGAGGACCTGAGGAACTAAAAAAGCAAGTCCCGCGGGACTTGCTTTTTACATGCGCAATAATTTTAAAAGCTGTTTTTCCGTGGCCTTTGGCAGGCGTTTTTGCAGGTATTCCAGCATGCGGCTGAGTGATCCCTCCGGCGGGCGTGAATAGGCGGCGGTGACGGCCTCGTAGCCCAGGCGGCTCTCCGGCGTGGCGTAGCGGGCGATGCCCCAGCCGTAGGGCTTGCCGTACTTATCCGTGGCGTAGTCGAAATCCGCCACGGTGATGTAGGTCTGCATCTGCAAGCGGGTGATGGCCGTCTCGTAGCCCTTTTTGCCGTCCTTGCCGCCGTAGCCGCAGAGCTTTTTCAGCTGTCCGGTCTGCAGGGAACCGTGGCGCTCGATGGCATCGAACAGCTCCTTGTCCTTATAGGAGGCCAGCCCGTCGTCGAACCGGGCGTCGAAGTCGTACCCATCCCGCCTAAAATTGACGAAGTCCGGAAACCACTCCATGCTCACGAACCCTGCCTTCTTCCAAAACACCTTGCCGTATACATTTGTCCCGGTCCGGGCCACGGGCCCTTTCCAGTCCCACGGCCCCCATCCCTCGCCGCCGTCGCTGTCCCCGAACCAAAGCTCCGGGGGCGTGTGTTCCTCGATGGAAAAACCGGGGATATCGTTTTTGAAAAAGGGCAGAAAGCCCCATTCCAGCACAAGCGCCTCCATATCGGCGGCGGAGCGTATCTCTTGTATCACGGCCGGACCTCCTTTCCATGAACGGACAAAATACTACCATAGCCCCGCGGGTTTTACAAGCGTCGGGACGGGCGACATTTAAATTTGCAGTTTTGGATTGTAATTTGTGGGGCGCATAGTGTATAATGAACCGTTGAACGTTGAGCAAAAGAACAAGGAAGCCTGTACATGCCTGAAAAGATCGTCATTCAGGGGGCGCGAGCCAACAACCTGAAAAACATAGATATCGAGCTGCCCCGGGATAAGCTGGTGGTGTTCACCGGCCTTTCCGGCAGCGGCAAGTCCAGCCTTGCCTTCGACACCATTTACGCCGAGGGCCAGCGCCGGTATGTGGAGAGCCTGTCCAGCTACGCCCGGCAGTTTCTGGGCCAGATGGACAAGCCGGACGTGGACTTTATCGGCGGCCTGTCCCCGGCCATCTCCATCGACCAGAAGACGACCTCCCGCAACCCCCGGTCCACCGTGGGCACCGTCACGGAGATACACGACTATCTGCGCCTTCTCTGGGCCCAGATCGGTGTGCCCCACTGTCCCAAATGCGGCAAGGAGATACGCCAGCAGACCATCGACCAGATCGTGGACCAGATCATGGAGCTGCCCGAGGGGACCCGTATCCAAATTCTTGCCCCCGTCATCCGGGGCAAGAAGGGCGAGCACAAAAAGATTTTCGAGGACGCGCAGCGCTCCGGGTACGTCCGGGCCCGGGTGGACGGGAACGTCTACGACCTGAGCGAGAGCATCCCCCTTGACAAGAACAAGAAGCACAATATTGAGATCGTGATAGACCGGCTGGTCATGAAGCAGGACATCCTGCGCCGGGTCACCGATTCGGCGGAGACAGCCATGGGCCTGGCCGGCGGGCTGGTGCAGGTGGACCTGGCGGGGCAGGACAGGACGTTGACCTTCTCCCAGAACTACGCCTGCGAGGACTGCGGTATCTCCATCGAGGAGATGACGCCAAGACTGTTCTCCTTCAACGCCCCCTACGGCGCATGCCCCACCTGCAGCGGCCTGGGCACCATGCTCCGGGTGGACCCGGCCCTCATCATGCCCAACCCCAATCTCTCCATCATGGACGGGGGCATTATGGCCTACGGCTGGTCCAACGTCCGGGGGGATTCTATATGCCGGATGTACTACGAGGCCCTGGCCCGCCGGTACCACTTCGACCTGCACGACCCCATCAAGACCCTGCCCGAGGCGGCCATCCAGGCCATTTTATACGGCACCAACGGCGAGCCCTTGGAGCTGCGCTATGAGCGCGGCTCCGGATACGGCACGCTGACCAAGGACTTTGAGGGCATCGTGAACAACCTGGAGCGGCGGTATAAGGAGACGCAATCCGCCTCGGCAAGGGCCGACCTGGAGGACTGCATGGGCGAGTACGAGTGCCCGGACTGCCACGGCGACAGGCTCAAGCCGGAGGTCCTGGCCGTCACCGTGGGCGGGCTCAACATCGCCCAGTTCAGCCGCATGCCCATCACCCAGGAGCTGGAATTCCTGGAAAAGCTGGAGCTGACGGACAAGGAAAAGCTCATCGCAGACCGCATTTTGAAGGAGATACGCCAGCGGCTCAGCTTTCTTGTGAGCGTGGGCCTTGGGTACCTGACCCTGAGCCGCGGCGCGGCCACGCTGTCCGGCGGGGAGAGCCAGCGTATCCGGCTGGCCACCCAGATAGGCTCCGCGCTGATCGGGGTGCTGTACGTGCTGGACGAGCCCAGTATCGGCCTGCACCAGCGGGACAACGCCAAGCTCTTAAAGACCCTGCGCCAGCTCACCGACGCGGGCAACACCCTGATCGTGGTGGAGCACGACGAGGACACCATTCGCGCCGCGGATTGGGTGGTGGACATCGGCCCCGGCGCGGGGGTCCACGGCGGGCGGGTGGTATGCTCCGGCCGTCCGGAGGACATTATGGCCTGTCCCGATTCCGTCACGGGCCAGTATTTGAGCGGCGTCAAACGCATCGAGATACCTCGCCAGCGCCGCAAGGGCAACGGTCACACCCTGTCTGTCCGCGGCGCGGCGGCAAATAACCTGAAAAGCATCGACGTGGATATCCCGCTGGGGACGTTCACCTGCGTCACCGGCGTGTCCGGCAGCGGCAAGTCGTCCCTGGTCAACGAGGTCATCGAGAAGAAGCTGGGGGCCGATCTGAACCGGCGTAAAGTCCGTCCCGGCAAGTGCGAGGCCATATTCGGCCTGGAATACCTGGACAAGGTGATAGACATCGACCAAAGCCCCATCGGCCGCACGCCAAGGTCCAATCCGGCCACGTATACTGGCCTTTTCAACGACATCCGGGACCTGTTCGCCTCCACCCAGGATGCAAAGCTGCGGGGGTTCAAATCCGGCCGGTTCTCCTTCAATGTAAAGGGAGGCCGGTGCGAGGCGTGCTCCGGCGACGGACTTATCAAGATCGAGATGCTATTCCTGCCGGACGTATACGCGCCCTGCGAGGTCTGCCACGGCAAGCGGTACAACCGGGAGACCCTGGAAGTACGCTACAAAGGCAAGAACATCGCCGAGGTACTGGACATGACGGTGGAGGAGGCCCTTGACTTCTTCCAGAACCAGCAGCATATCCGCGAAAAGCTCCAGACCCTTTGGGACGTGGGACTTGGCTATGTGAAGCTGGGCCAGTCCTCCACGACCCTCTCCGGCGGCGAGGCTCAGCGGGTGAAGCTGGCAACGGAGCTGGCACGGCGCAGCACGGGCAATACGTTCTATATTCTGGACGAGCCCACCACCGGTCTGCACACTGCGGACGTGGCGCGGCTGCTGGACATCTTGCAGCGGCTGACGGACGCGGGCAATACGGTACTGGTCATCGAGCATAATCTGGACGTGATAAAATGCGCGGACTACATCATCGACCTGGGCCCCGAGGGGGGCGACGAGGGCGGCGAGGTGGTCTTTGCCGGCACGCCGGAGCAGTGCGCAGCCGACAAGCGCAGCTATACGGGACAGTTTTTGAGAAGAGCGCTTCTCAGATAGGAGTTTCATGGACATTGCCGAGTACATAACCGAGATGGGCATGGGCCGGGGCATCGCCACGTTCCTTGTGTCCATCCTGCCGATTATTGAACTGCGCGGCGCCATCCCCATCGGCGTGAGCCTGGGACTGCCGGTGTGGCAGGCGGCGCTTATCAGCATCGCGGGGAATATCCTGCCCGTGCCGTTCATCATCGCCTTCATCCGCACCTTCATGGACTGGCTGCGGACCAAATCTGACCGGGCCAGACGTTTCGTGGTCTGGTTGGAGGCCAAGGGCTCCGGCCCAAAGGCGGAAAAGGTCCGCACGGCCCAATTCTGGGGCCTGTTGGCGTTCGTGGCCATACCCTTTCCGGGCACCGGCGCATGGACCGGCGCGCTGATCGCGGCGCTTTTGAACATGCGCATGCGTCGGGCGCTGCCGCCCATCATCCTGGGCGTGCTTATCGCCGGACTGGTCGTATCCCTGGCCACGGCCGGCGTGGTCCAGCTGCTGTTCTGACCATGCAGGAGCAGGAGCTGGAAAAAATACAGGGCCAGGTGGCCTCGGTGATATATTTCAACGAGGACAATGGCTACACGGTCCTGCGCCTGGACGTGGACGACGGCTCTCAGGCCATCGTGGTGGGCTGTATCCCCATGCCCGTGGCGGGGGAGAGCATGACCGCCTGGGGCAACTGGACCCGCCACGCCGCCCACGGCGAGCAGTTCAAGGCCCTGTACACGGAGCGGACCATGCCCAGCGGCGCGTCCGCCATCTTCGATTATTTGTCCAGCCGGGTCATCAAGGGCATCGGCCCCGCCACGGCGGCGCTGATCGTGGGCCGGTTCGGGGACGACTCTCTGAACGTACTGCGGGACCACCCGGAAAAGCTGGCGACTCTGCGTGGCATCAGCAGAACCAAGGCGGAGGAGATGAGCGCGGCGTTCCGGCGTCAGACCGGCATGCGCTCGCTAATGGAATTTCTCGGCGGCGCGGGGCTGCCGCCCATCCTGGCCCTGCGGCTTTACCGCTTCTATGGGGACGAGGCGCTGGAAAAGGTGGAGGAAAACCCCTATATCCTGTCCAGCGTGCAGGTGGGCGCGTCTTTCGCCCAGGCGGACGCGCTGGCGCTGGCCAACGGCGTGGAGACCGACGCGCCGGAGCGTATCGCGGCGGCGCTGCTTTTTGAGCTGCGCCACAACAGCGACAACGGACACTGCTTTTTACCGGCGGACAAGCTCACCGCCGCCACCGCCCAGCTCATCGGCGTAGAGCCGGAACAGGTGGGGGAGGGTCTGGACATCCTGCTGGACTCCGGGGACGTGATATGCGAGAGCGTGGCGAACGTGAACGCCTGTTATCTGGCGCCATTATACGCGGCGGAGGTCTATGTGGCCCAGCGTCTGCGGGATATGGCCGGGACCATGTATCCCGCCCCCGGCGTGCATGTGGACCATATCATCGACGAGATAGAGGCCGAGCAGCACATCGCCTTCGCGCCCCAGCAGCGCAGGACACTGGACGCGGCGGCTTCCCGCCAGCTTGTGGTGATAACCGGCGGCCCCGGCACCGGCAAGACCACGTCCCTGCGGGCGGTGCTGGCGCTCTTTGACGCCATGGGCCTGGAGACCATGCTGGCCGCGCCCACGGGCCAGGCCGCCAAGCGCCTCAGCGATTTGACCGGCCGGGAGGCGTCCACGATACACCGGCTCCTGGGGGCCAGCTTTTCCCCGGAGACGGACAGCACGGTCTTTCGCAAGAACGAGAGCGACCAGCTCCGCTGCGGCGCGCTCATATTGGACGAGTGCTCCATGGTGGATATGGCGCTGATGAAGGCGGTGCTGGCCGCCCTGGGGTCCAGCTGCCGGCTGGTGCTGGTAGGTGACGCGGACCAGCTTCCCTCCGTGGGACCCGGCGCCGTGTTCCGGGACGTGATACGCAGCGGCATCGCCGAGACAGTCCGCCTGACGGAGATATTTCGGCAAAAAGAGGAAAGCCGCATCGTCCTCTGCGCCCACCAGATCGACCAGGGCCAGACGCCGGACCTGCGGGCCAACCGGGCGGGGGTCTATTTCCTGCGCCGCCGGGAGGCGGACAGCGCGGCGGAGACCATCGTGAGCCTTTGCCAGGAGCGCTTGCCGAAAAACATGCACATCCCGTCTGGGCAGATACAGGTCCTGACCCCCACCCGCAAGGGCGCGGCGGGCACGGAGGAACTCAACAAGCGTTTACAGGCGGCCCTGAACCCGCCCCTTACCGGGCAGAAACAGGAATTTGACTTCGCCGACCGGACCTACCGGGAGGGCGACCGGGTCATGCAAATACGAAACGATTACGACATCCCCTGGAAGACGGCTGACCTGGAAAGCGGCTACGGCGTTTTCAACGGGGACATCGGCTACATCGATTCCATCGACCCGGCGTCGGAGGCGTTCACCGTGGACTTTGACGGACGCCGTGCGACCTACGCCTTTGAACAGGCGTCGGAGCTGGACCACGCCTGGGCCACCACGGTCCACAAGTCCCAGGGCAGCGAGTACCGGGCGGTGGTGCTGTCCGCCGTGCGGGCCGCGCCCCAGCTCATGTACCGGAGCCTTCTCTATACCGCCGTCACAAGGGCCCAGGAGCTTCTTGTGATCGTGGGGGACGAGGACGTGATACGGACCATGACGGAAAACGCCCGACGCGCCAAGCGTTACAGCGGACTTCGTATCCGCATGACCGATGAAGAGTAAGCTGGCTTACTGGCTGCTGGACCTTATCTATCCCACCCGGTGCGTGTTCTGCCGCAAATTTCTGCCGCCCGGCCCGGTGCGGATGTGCGAAAAATGTCAGCAGGAACTGCCGTTTACGCCCGACGGAGGACGGCGGCGCGGGGACTTTTTCTCCGATTGCGTCTCGGCGCTCTATTACGAGGGCTCTGTGCGCGAGGCCATCCATCGGTATAAGTTCAGCGGCGTCCAGGCCTATGCGAACGTGTTCGGGACGCTTGTGGCGGAGTGTATCTACGAACACCTGGAAGGGGAGTATGATATCCTCTCCTGGGTGCCTCTGGACCCTGGCCGCCGGCGCAGCCGGGGCTATGACCAGGCGGAGCTTATCGCCCGCTTTGCCGGGAAACGCTTATTGCGCGAGCCGATGCCGGTCCTGAAGAAAAAGCGGGGCGTACACCCTCAGTCCCGGACCGGCGAGCCGGAAAAGCGCCGGGCCAACATCGCCGGTGCATACACCGTCCTTGACCCGGCGCTTATACGGGACAAGCGCATTTTACTTATCGACGATATCGTGACCACCGGTTCCACCCTCTCGGAGTGCGCCAAGACATTGCTGCTGGCCGGGGCGGATGACGTGCGGTGCGCCACGCTTGCCAGTACCAGGTAGGAGGTTTACCATGCTGTTTTTTGAAAGAGACATCGCCATCGACCTCGGCACCATGACCACCCTCATGTACGTGCGCGGCAGGGGTATCCGGCTGCGGGAGGCGTCATTGGTGGCCATGGACAGCACCAACGGCCGGCTTTTGAAGATCGGCGACGAGGCGAAGAAAATGCTGGGCCGGACCCCGGCCAACATCGTGCCCATCAGCCCCATCGTGGCGGGCGTCATCTCCGACTATGACATGACCTCCCGGATGCTCAAGGAGTTCATCAGCCATATCACGTCCTTCAGCCTGTTCAAGCCAAGGGTGCTCATCTGCGTGCCCGGGTCCATCACCGGCGTGGAGGAACGGGCCCTGATCGACGCGGCCATCGAGGCCGGGGCCAGAAAGGTCTATCTCACGGAGTCGGCTCTGGCCACCGCCGTGGGCGCGGGCATCGACATCGGCAAGGCCGACGGCCACATGATCGTGGACATCGGCAGCGGCACCACGGAAGTGGCCGTGGTGAGCCTTGGCGGCGTGGTGGAGCGGGAATCCATCAAGACCGCCGGCGCCGCCTTTGACGAGGCCATCGTCCGGTATATCCGCAAAAAGCACAACCTGCTGATAGGCACCCGCACGGCGGAGGAACTGAAGCTTTCCATCGGCTGCGTCACGCCAAGGCCGGAGGTATCCTATGAGGAGGTCAAGGGCCGGTGTTTGGTGACGGGCCTGCCCCGGAGCGTCACCGTCAGTTCCACGGATATGGCGGAGGCGCTGGAGGAACCTGTGGCCCAGATCATGGAGGCCATACATCTCGTCCTGGAGCAGACGCTCCCGGAGCTGGTGGGGGACGTGTCTGAAAACGGCATCATTTTGTCCGGCGGCGGCAGCCAGATATGGGGCCTGGACAAGGCCGTCACCGAGCAGACCGGCATCGAGGCCGTGCTGGTGGACGACGCGCTCAGCTGCACCGCCTACGGCGCGGGCCGCATGCTCCAGAACCTGAACGACATGCAGGAGGGCATGATAAACCTGGCCCGCCGGCGTCAAATGAAAAACGGATAAGAAAAACCGGGAGGCTCCCCTCCCGGTTTTCTCATATCTTTTGGTTTATCCATCTCTTTGGGGACTGAACCTATCTGTCAGCGATCAGGTATATGTTCTGATCATCAAAACAAATCTGCGCGGTGTGGTCGTAGATTTGAATCAAATCGTCCATTTTGTGTAAAAGCGTCCCAGTGCCAGGGTTTCCAACAGCTGCAAACGCTCTTACCGCGGAACGCTCTTTCTTGGAGGCGTGTTCGTTCATTTGTTCACCGTGACTTTGCAAAAACTCATCCATGGTGCCCTTGCTGATAATGGGGACACTTTCTATTGCTTTCCCCAACGCTTTGCTTGCTGTTCCGATGCGCTTTTTCACATTGGTACCGATAGCAGAATGGCCAGTCTTTTCCAGAAAAACAGAGCACTGATCGAAGCAGTCCCTATATGCTTGCGATTGTAGTCTGATCTCATCTTGTGCGCTGGAGATATACGCCTCGGAATAGTTGCCGCTAAGGAGTATTTCAAGAAAAGACGCCAGAGAGAACGTGTATAAAGACAACCTGTAGTATTGAAATATCCTTTGCAAATCTGCCAGCTTGGCGTTTATGCTCCGTTGCGCTGTTATGAACTCTCTTTTCTCAATGTCAGCGCCGGCTTTTTTCTGGTAGACATTCATGTTTTTTCTGGCCGTTCGTTGTATATCAAGGACCATCTTATGGTTGCTGAGCACGAACTTCTCATTGTCCCAAATCAATTTGAAATTCTTCATCATGCCTAACAGAGTTTCCAGGTCTGCCTCGGCTTCTGCCTCGTTTTCTATCTCCAGAAAACGCAGAATATCCCTCTGTGTCTCTTCTATACTCCTGAGGTCCTTCTCGATTTGAAAAAGCGCCACAGCCATCATCATTGTCGCCGGATCGGGGAGCGGCGTCTTTATCTCCGTGTCTACTTTTTGGAATTTTGCCATCTTCGATTTGCCGTCCAGTGTGCGCATTGCGCCCCATGATGTCCCATCCTTTGAGGTTTTCAGAATAGCTCCTGGTTCGGCGTTTACGAGCCGGTATAGACCTTGACTATTCGCAGCCGAAGTCTGTGTTATGGCATTGAGTGAAGGGACGAGGGAAGATACGCCCGCACCGAGCGTCGCCAGTTCTGCAATAGGCATACTGATCGCGCTCTTATCGGACAGGGTAGCTTTTGTGTCCAGTAATATCCCGTTGGACATGTGTAACAAGTCATTTTCTGGATTTGAAATTTCCAGTTTCGACTGGCGTTCTTCATTCATTGAGCTGTCCTCAACTTTTGATTTTGATGACGATCCAATCCAGCACATCCCGCCAGACGGTCTCTTTGTCCCGCTCGTTGAGCACCTCGTGGCGCATGGCGGGGTAAAGCTTCACGGTCACGTCGGCCATACCGGCCTTGCGAAACATGCCGACCACGTGGCGAACGCCCTTTCCGTAAGCGCCCACCGGGTCCTCCTCGCCCGCGATAAAAAGCACCGGCAGGGCCTTGTTCATCTTCTCTATCCCGGCCCTGTCGCCAATGATGCCCAGACCATCCATCATGTCGTACATGAGCCCCGCCGTGGCGGTGAAGCCGCACTTGGGGTCCGCGTCGTATTGGCGGACCACCGGCGCTGCGGTGCATATCCAGTCGTTGGGACCCACCGGATCGTCTACGCGCTTTAAGTAGCTTCCAAAGGCGATCTTTTGCAGCAGGGCGCTGCGGTATTGGCCGCCGTGGCGCTTGATCTCAAGACCGGCCAGGAGCTTGCCGAACCGGCATACGACGGCGCTCTGGTGGCCCGTGCCGGACAGGACGCAGCAGGTGAAGTCATCCGGCCACCGCATGAGATAGGTCCGGGCCATAAAGCTGCCCATGCTGTGGCCGAACAGGACCATGGGCATGCCGGGGTATTTTGCCCGCAGGATATCCCGCAGGCGCTTTTCGTCCTCTACGATGATCTTCCAGCCGTCTTTTTCCGCGAACCAGCCCAGCTCCGGCTCGTTCCCGGCGGTGCGCCCGTGGCCCAGATGGTCATCCCCGGCCACGGCGAAGCCCTGCTCTGTCAAAAAGCAGGCGAAGTCATGATACCGGTCGATGTATTCCGCCACGCCGTGGACCAGCTGCACCACGCCCCGCACCGGCCCGTCCGGCTCCCAAAGCGTCCAGGCGACCTGATGGGTCCCGTCGGCGGAGGGAAAGGATAGTTCTTGCTTTTTCATGATAGAAAACCGCCGCTTTCTGTGTTATAATTTTCTATAATTTTACCCCATTCACGCTTATTCGTCAACGAGGAGGCATATCATGCAAGGCTATGTGATCGCGCTGGACCAGGGCACCACCAGCTCCCGCGCCATTGTGTTCGACCAGAAGGGGAACATCGTGTCCCAGGCCCAATATCCCTTTGCCCAGCACTACCCAAAACCGGGTTGGGTGGAGCACGTGCCTCAGGACATCATCGACACCCAGTTTCACGCCCTTGGCGCGGCCTTTGAGCGGTCGGGTCTTTCGGCGGCGGACATCGCCGCCATCGGCATCACCAACCAGCGGGAGACGGCCATCGTCTGGGATAAAGAGACCGGCGAGCCGGTCTATAACGCCATCGTCTGGCAGTGCCGCCGCACCGCGTCCACGATACGGGAACTGGTGGACCGGGGCATGAAAGGCCAGATATTACGCACCACCGGCCTGGTGCCTGACCCCTATTTCTCCGGCACGAAGATCAAGTGGATACTGGACAACGTACCCAACGCCCGGACAAAGGCGGAGCAGGGTAAACTTCTTTTTGGCACGGTGGACACCTGGCTCATCTGGAACCTGACCGGGCAGCATGTGACGGACCCGTCCAACGCCTCAAGGACCATGCTTTTCAACATCGACAAGCTCTGCTGGGACGAGGACATGTGCCGCATGCTTGGTATCCCCATGTCCATGCTGCCGCAGGTCCTGCCCAACGCCGGGGAGTTTGGCCGGGTGAAGCGGGGCATACCCGGCCTGGAACAGTTGGAGGGCATTCCCATCGCCGGCGCGGCCGGGGACCAGCAGGCGGCCCTGTTGGGTCAGGGCTGCATAAGTCCTGGTCAGGCGAAGAACACTTACGGCACCGGCTGCTTCACGCTGATGAACGTAGGGGAGACATCGCCCAGAAGCCGCAACGGCCTTCTCACCAGCGTGGCGTGGCAGGTGAACGGCCGGACCGCCTACGCGGTGGAGGGCAGCGTGTTCAACGCCGGGTCATCCATCCAATGGCTGCGTGACGAGCTGGAGCTCATCTCCACGGCTCACGAGTGCGACGTGCTGGCCGAGCAGGTACCGGACACCGGCGGGGTGTACATGGTCAGCGCCTTCACGGGCCTTGGCGCGCCCTGGTGGGACCCATACGCCCGCGGCGCGGTGCTGGGCGTCACCCGCGGCACCCGGAAGGCCCATCTCTGCCGTGCGGTGCTGGAAGGCATCGCCTACCAGGTGGCGGACCTGCTGGCGCTGATGGAGGCCGACGCCGGGTATAAGATGGACGTGCTGCGCGTGGATGGCGGCGCGAGCGTGTCGGACTTTCTCATGCAGTTTCAGGCGGACATGCTGCAACAGCCCATCGACAGGCCCGAGACCGTGGAGACAACGGCACTTGGCGCGGCGTTTCTGGCCGGTCTTGCCACCGGGGTGTGGACCGAGCTGGACCAGGTGCGCTCTCTCCGGCAGACCCAGCGGCGCTTTGAGCCCACCATGGACCCGGACAGGGCCCAGCGGCTCATGTCCGGCTGGCACAAGGCGGTGGAACGGGCCAGGGACTGGGAGATAAAATAAAAGCGGAATAAAGTCGAATCAGGACAGACCGTGGCGGCATAGTCTGTACCTGGGGTGATCAACGGCTATGCTTTCCGCGACGTTCATGCTGCTTGTATCCAGCGCGCTTTTGATGCTCCGGCTGGGGGACAACGCCTCGTCCTTTCCGCGGCCATTGAAACCGCAGGAGGAACAGGCGTACATCCAGCGGGCTGTGCAGGGGGATCTGGATGCCAGAAACACGCTTATCGAGCACAATCTGCGCCTGGTGATGCACATCATCAAGAAGTACTATACGTCCGCCGCCGACGCGGAGGACCTGGTGTCCATCGGCACCATCGGGCTCATCAAGGGCGTGTCCACCTACCGGCCGGACAAGGGCGTGCGTCTTGCCACGTACGCGTCCAAGTGCATCGAGAACGAGATACTCATGCACTTTCGCGGCCAGAAAAAATCGGCGGGTGACGTGTCATTGTCCGACGCGCTGGACTCGGACGGCGAGGGGGAGGGTCTGGCCCTGCTGGACACCATCGCCGGCGATCAGGACATGCTGGAAGAGCTCTCCCGCCGCGAGATAACGAAGCAGGTCCGTCAGGCGGTGGATACCGTTTTGGAGGGCCGTGAGGCCCAGATCATCCGTCTGCGCTACGGCCTTTCCGGCGAGCCGCCCATGCCCCAGCGGGCCGTCGCCGAGCGCATCGGCATCAGCCGGTCGTACGTCTCGCGCATCGAAAAAAAGGCGCTGGAGAAGCTGCGGGGACAGCTGGACGATGAAAAATGACAAAATCTTGGGTCAGGCGCGCCGCTTAGGCCACAATTATTTGATGTTCCGCGAAAAAGTGCTTGATTTATGCACCCATGTGTGGTATATTCATCGTAGCGTTAGACCTTGTTCCTGGAGTGGGAGTTGTCCCACTCTTTTTTCTGAGGAAAAAGAATTTGGAAGAAACTGGTAAAACTCTATGAATCGGATCGAAAAAACCGTGTGGGACCTGGCGCTGCCGGTGGTGGAAAAGGCCGGTTTCGAGCTCTGGGACGTGGAGTACGTGACCGAGGGCGGCCAGCGATATCTGCGCCTCTATCTGGACGGACCGGATGGGGTGGACCTGGACGGCTGCGAGCGGGTGTCACGGGCCATGGACCCCATTTTGGACGAGGCGGACCCGGTGCCGGACAGCTACATCTTTGAGGTCAGCTCCGCCGGGTGCGAGAGGGCTTTGAAGCGCCCGTCTGATTTTGAACGGTTTCTCGGCTCCAACGTGGAGGTCCGACTTTACAGCGCCGTGGACGGCGCCAAACAGTGGGTCGGGAAGCTCCTGGCCTATGAGGACGGGGACGTGACAATAGATTCCGGCGGGGAGCGCCGGTTCACGAAAAATCAAATCGCCAGCGTCAGGCTGCGGATGGAAATATAACGGAGGAAAGAAAAATGAACGCCGAATTTTTTGCCGCTATCGAGGATCTGGAACGGGAAAAAGGCATTCCCCGGGAATATATGTACGACAAGATAAACCAGGCCATGATCGCCGCCTTCCGGAAGGACCATCCGGACGCGGCGGACAATGTGGTGGTGGAGCTTGATGAGGACAAGAAAAAGGTCGAGATGTACGTGGTCACCAATGTGGTGGACCAGGTGGAGGACCCGGCCGTGGAGATGAGCCTTGCCGACGCGCAGATGATATCCAAGCGGGCCAAGGTCGGCGGCCAGATCAAGGTCCCCGTGAACACCAAGGAGCTGGGCCGTATCGCCGCCCAGAACGCCAAGCAGGTGATCATCCAGGGCATTCGTGAGGCCGAGCGCGGGCTTATCTACGACGAGTTCACCAGCCGCGAGCATGAGATACTCACCGGCGAGGTAGCCCGTATCGACCCGCGCACCGGCAACGTCTCCATGCGTATAAGCTCCAATTCGGAGTATACGGACGCGCTGCTGTCCGTCAACGAGCAGATACGGGACGAGGCCCTGACGGAAGGCCAGCTTGTGAAGGTCTATGTGATCGAAGTGCGCAAGTCCGCCCGCGGGCCTCAGGTGCTGGTGAGCCGGACCCACCCGGTGCTGGTGAAGCGGCTATTCGAGTTGGAAGTGCCCGAGATCGCGGACGGCACCGTGGAGATCATGAGCATCGCCCGTGAGGCCGGGTCCCGGACCAAGATGGCCGTGTGGAGCACGGCGGCGGACGTGGACCCCATCGGCGCGTGCGTCGGTCCCCGGGGCGGCCGCGTGTCCAGCATCGTGGATGAGCTGGGCGGGGAGAAGATCGATATCGTCAAATACAGCGAGATACCCGAGGAATACGTGTCCGCGGCGCTGTCCCCGGCGGAAGTGCTGAACGTGTATATGGACGAGAGCGGCAAGTCCTGCCGGGTCATCGTGCCGGACAACCAGCTCTCTCTTGCCATCGGCAAGGAGGGGCAGAATGCCCGTCTGGCCGCCAAGCTGACCGGCATCAAGATCGACATCAAGCCGGAGAGCGAGGACTGAGCGATGGCCGAGCCTGTGCGGATGTGCGTGGGGTGCCGGGAGCACACCGCGAAAAAGGACCTGATCCGCATCGTGCGCACCCCAACGGGCGAGATCGTGGCCGACGCCAGGGGCAAGACCCCCGGTCGCGGCGCGTATATATGCCGGAAGAAAGAGTGTCTGGCGAAGGCGCGGAAGAGCCGTGCCCTGGAGCGGATGCTGAACGCCGCTATCAGCCCCGAGACCTATGCCGCCCTGGAGGCGGCCATCGAGGCGGCGGATGAATAAGGCCCTGGGATATCTTGGTCTTGCGGCCAAGGCCGGAAAGCTCACAGTCGGCGCGGAAGACTGCGCCGTGGAGATGAAAAAGCGCAGAGGCGGTCTGCTGGTCGCAGCGTCTGACGCGTCGGAAAACACGCTGGACCGGGCCCGGACCATGACGGCGGGCAGGGAAGAGCGCCTTTGCTGCACGGGCTATACGAAGCGGCAGCTGGCCGGCGCAGTCGGTCGGGCCACGCCCGTGGCGCTGGCGTTTATCGCTGACGATGGTCTGGCCCAGGCGTTCAGGAAGGCCGCGGAATTGGATAGGAAACAACAGGAGGAGCGAGTATGAGCAGTTTGGTGAAATATCGCGTGCATGAGGTGGCGAAGGATTTCGGCGTCACCTCCAAGGTCATTACGGAGATCCTCTCTCAGTATGCCACCACACCCAAGAACCACATGCAGGTGTTGGAGGATGATGAGCTGAGCATCATCTTTGAGTATCTGACCCAGCACAACCAGATGGAGAGCATCGCGGACGTATTTGCCGATACCGCTCCTGTCGGGGATAAGAATACCCCCGCCGCCTCCGGTCAGGATAAGGGCAAGCAGCCCGAGGCGTCTGCCTCTACGGCGCAGCAGTCCGCGGCGCCTGCACAGGCCCAGCAGCCCAAACAGCCCAAGCCCGACAAGCCCCATGTGCCCAAGCAGATACCCCAGAAAAAGGTGGTGGACACAAGAGGCTCTGCCAATACGAACCTGTCCAAATACGACGAGCGCTTTGACCGCATGGCCGGTGACAAGGCCGACAAGATGAAGCGGGGCAAGGAGAAGATAGGCAACCGCAACAAGCAGCGCCAGAATACCGCCGCCGCCAGCGCCAAGCGCCGCCAGGAGGAGCGGGACAAGATGCAGCGGCTCCAGTTCGAGATCGCGAAGAAGGCCCCCACTCGGGTGCAGATACCCGACGAGATCTCCGTGCAGGAGCTGGCCCTGCGGATGAAAAAGAGCGGCGCGGAGGTCGTTCGCAAGCTCATCAAAATGGGCGTTATGGCCGGCCTGCCCGACGTTATCGACTATGACACCGCGGCGCTGGTCGCCATGGAGTTCAATTGCAAGATCGAGCACGAAGTAGTCGTGACCGTGGAGGAAAAGCTGATAGACGACCATGTGGACACGGAGGAAGAACTGGTCCCCAGAGCGCCCGTTGTGGTGGTCATGGGCCACGTGGACCACGGCAAGACCTCGCTTCTTGACTATATCCGCCACACGAAGGTGGCGGCTGGCGAGGCCGGCGGCATCACCCAGGCCATCGGCGCTTATATCGTGGACATCAACGGCAGTCCCGTCACTTTCCTGGACACACCGGGCCACGAGGCGTTCACCTCCATGCGCGCCCGCGGCGCCATGGTGACGGACGTGGCCATCCTGGTGGTGGCCGCCACGGAGGGCATCAAGCCCCAGACCGTGGAGTCCATCAACCACGCCAAGGCCGCCAATATCCCCATCGTGGTGGCCGTGAACAAGATGGATATGCCCGGGGCCAACGCGGACCGGGTCAAGCAGGAGCTGACCGAGTACGATCTGGTCCCGGAGGAATGGGGCGGCGAGACCATCGTCTGTCCTATCTCTGCCAAGACCGGCCAGGGCGTTGACGAGCTTTTGGAGATGCTGGCCCTGCAGACCGAGATGCTTGGCCTGAAGGCCAACCCCGATCGGGCCGCCAGCGGCACGGTGATAGAGGCCCGACTTGACAAGGGCCGCGGTCCCATCATGACCGTTTTGGTGCAAAACGGCACCCTGAAGCAGGGCGACGTGATCATCGCCGGCACGGCGGTGGGCCGGGTCCGCACCATGATAAACGACAAGGGCCAGCGGGTCACCGAGGCCGGTCCCTCCGTACCCGTGGAGATCGCGGGCATGAACGAGGTCCCCAACGCCGGGGACAACTTCAACGCCGTGGCCGACGAGCGTATGGCCCGTGAGCTGGTGGAAGAGCGCAAGGCCAAGGCCAAGCTGGCCGCCAACACCGCCCCCAAGAAGGTCTCTCTGGACGACCTGTTTGCCCGTATCCAGGAGGGCGAGATGAAGGACTTCAACATCATCGTCAAGGCCGACGTGAAGGGCAGCGCCGAGGCGGTGAAGGCGTCGCTGGAAAAGCTCACCAACGACGAGGTCCGGGTTCGTGTCATCCACTGCGGCGTGGGCGCCATCAACGAGTCCGACGTGATGCTGGCCTCTACATCCGGCGCGGTCATCGTTGGCTTCAACGTCCGGCCCGATAACGCCGCACGGGACAGCGCCGCTCGGGACAACGTGGACATCCGGCTCTACCGGGTCATCTACGACTGCATCAACGAGATCGAGGCGGCCATGAAAGGCATGCTGGCTCCCAAATACACGGAGAAGATCATCGGCCACGCCGAGGTCCGCCAGACCTACAAGGTCTCCAAGGTGGGCACCGTCTGCGGCTGCTACGTGCTGGACGGCAAGATCCAGCGCAACTGCAAGGTCCGGGTCCTGCGGGACAATGTGGTGGTCTACGAGGGCGATTTGGCAAGCCTGCGCCGGTTCAAGGACGACGTGCGCGAGGTTGCCGCCGGTTATGAATGCGGCATGCAGGTGGATAAGTTCAACGACATCAAGGAGCAGGATGTCATCGAGTGCTTTGTGATGGAGCGGATCAATGCCTAACTATCACATCGACCGGATAAACGACGATATCCGCCGGGTGCTGGCGGAGAAGCTGCGGGAGGTAAAGGACCCCCGCGTGGCCCAGGGCGCGATGCTCACCGTCACCCACACGGACACCACCAACGACCTGCGCCACTGCAAGGTCTACGTGAGCGTGCTGGGCCAGGTGGACGAAAAGCAGCTGGTCAAGGGCCTGAAGTCCGTGTCCGGCTACCTGCGCCGGGAGCTGGGCCACAGCCTGGACCTGCGCTATACGCCGGAGCTGACTTTCGTGCTGGACGATTCCATCGCCCACGGCGCGTATATCAACAAACTCATCAACGAACTGGACATTCAACATGACGACGATGACTCTCAATGACTGCGCGGAATATCTCAAAAGCAACGACGGATACCTGCTCCTGACGCATGTCCGTCCGGACGGCGACACGCTTGGAAGTGCCGCCGCCCTTTGTCATATCCTGCGCCGGATGGGCAAGACCGCCTATCTCTACGATAACCCCCAGGTGACGGCCACGTACTCTCTGTTCGTGGACCGGTACCTGGCCCCGGAGGATTTTAAGCCCGCGTGCACCGTGGCGGTGGACCTGGCGTCGGAAAACCTGTTCCCGGAGGGATTTTCCTCAAAAAGCACCGTGGACCTGTGCATCGACCACCATCCCACCAACTCCCGCTACGCCGAAAATCTTCTCTGCGACCCGGAGAAGGCCTCCTGCGGGGAGATCGTGTTGGCGCTTGGAAAGCTTCTTCTGGGCCAGATCGACGAGACGCTGGCCAGTTTGCTGTACATCGCCGTGAGCACGGACTGCGGCTGCTTCGTCTACGCCAACACGAGATCGGACACCCACCGGGCTGCGGCGGAGCTCATGGACGCCGGCGCGGACTATAAGACGCTCAACAAGCTGCTGTTTCGGACCTATTCTTATTCCCGGCTGATGCTGGAAGGGCTTATCTACACCGGTATGCGCCGCTATGGTCAGGGCAACTGCGTCACGGTCGTCACCGTTACCTTGGAGATGATGGAACAGAGCGGCGCCACGGAGGACGACTGCGAGGACCTGGCGTCTCTGGCCGGACGGGTGGAAGGCAACCGGGTGGCGGTGACCATTCGTGAGCTGGAGCCGGGGCTTTGCAAGGTGAGCCTTCGCAGCGGCGAGGACTTTGACTGCGCCGCCATATGCGCCCTGCACGGGGGAGGCGGGCACAAAATGGCCGCGGGCTGCACGGTCCACTCCGACCCGGACGAGACGCGGGACACCATCGTCTGGGACATTTTGGAGGCCCTCTGATGGACGGGCTGCTGCTGGTGGACAAGCCGGCCGAGTGGACCAGCATGGACGTGTGCGCCCACCTGCGGGGCGTGCTGCACGAAAAGCACATCGGCCACACCGGGACCCTGGACCCCAACGCCACGGGCCTGCTGGTGGTGCTGACGGGCAAGGGCACCAAGGCCGCCAAATACGCGGAGAACGACACAAAGGAATATCACGCCCGCCTCCGGCTGGGCATAGCCACAGATACCCAGGATATCTGGGGCAACGTGCTGGAACAGCGGGACGGCGTTCGGACCCGTGAGGACATAGAGGCGGTACTGGACCAGTTTCGCGGACCCATCATGCAGCTTCCGCCCATGTACTCCGCTATCAAGATCAGGGGCAAGAAGCTCTACGAGATAGCCCGCCGGGGCGGTGATGTCCAGCGGGAGCCACGGCCCATTACGATATACCGTCTGGACGTGACCGACCGGGACGAGGCGGGGGATTGGGGCTTGGAGATCGAATGCTCCAAGGGTACCTATATCCGCACCCTGTGTGCCGACATCGGCGCGGCTCTGGGCTGCGGCGGGTGCATGAGCGCCCTGCGCCGTGTTCGGGCGGGAAAATTCACCATCGACCAGGCCCACACCCTGGACCAGATACGGCAGGATCCGGAGAAATATATCCTGCCCCTGACGCTGATAACCCCGGAGGGACAGATGCCATGACGGAGAAAAAACGGGTGGCCGCCCTGGGCTTTTTCGACGGGGTACACCTGGGCCATCAGGCGCTGATGGCAAGGGCCCGGCAGCGGGCCGCCGAGCTGGACGCGACACCGGCCGTCATCACCTTTGACGCCCACCCGGACCTGATCGTCCGGGGCGTGGACGTGCCGCTATTGGAGAGCATGGACGACCGCCGGGAGCTGATCGCCCGGGCCGGTGGCATCGAGGACGTGCTCTTCCTGCACTTTGACCAGACGTTCATGCAGACGCCCTGGGAGGATTTTGTACGCTCCGTGGTCCGGGACATGGGCGCTGTCCATCTTGTGATGGGCCGGGACTTTTCCTGCGGCTGGCGGGGCCTGGGCACGGCGGAGCGCGTGGCCGACTGGTGCGACAGCCACGGCGTGGGCTTTGACATCGTGGAACAGGTCACGCTGGACGGCGTTGTGGTCAGCTCCACCTATATCCGCTCGCTGGTGACGGCGGGGGAGATGGAGCGGGCCGCCAGGTTTCTGGGTCACCCCTATTCCGTGTCCCACACGGTGGTCCACGGCTTCCAGCGGGGCCGCCGCATGGGTATCCCCACGATAAATTTCCCCATACCCGACGGGGTGATCGTGCCCCGGCACGGGGTGTACGCCGCCCGGGCGTGGCTGCCCGACGGGCCTCATGCCGCGGTGACGAACATCGGCGTCCGGCCCACGTTTCAATCGGACGGACCCGTGACGGTGGAGACGAATCTTCTGGACTACACCGGCCAGCTTTACGGCGTGCGAGTCCGGCTGGAGCTGCTGGCCTTTTTGCGGGACGAGGCGAAATTCGCCTCCCAGCAGGCTCTGGCGGCCCAGATAAGCGCCGACATCGACCATGCCCGCCGCTGGTTTAGAGAGGGGGAGAGCCGCGTATGAGGATACTGGGCATCGACCCCGGCGTGGGCACGGTGGGCTTCGGCGTCATCGACGCGGACAAGGGCCGCAACGCCTACGTGGCCTGCGGGGCCATCACCACACCCCCCAACACGGCCCTGTCGCCCCGGCTGGACATGATCTACAACGACCTGAACGAGCTGATCGTCACCTTCTCGCCGGACGCCATCTCCGTGGAGGAGTTGTTTTTCTCCAAGAACATAACCACCGGTATCGCCGTGGCCCATGGACGTGGCGTGATACTGCTCAGCGCCTACCGCAGCGGCGTGCCGGTATACGAATACACCCCCATGCAGGTAAAACAGGCGGTGGTGGGCTACGGCAACGCGAAAAAAGGGCAGGTCATCTACATGGTCCAGCGGCTTTTGAACATGAAGCAGCCGCCCAAGCCGGATGACGCCGCGGACGCGCTGGCCCTGGCCATATGCCACGCCAGAAGCATGACGAGCCGCCTGACGGCGGAGGGAGGGGAGGACCCATGTTCTACCATTTGAGCGGGACTGTCACGGACCTGGAACCGGGCTTGGCCGTCGTGGACTGCGGCGGCGTGGGCTTTGCGGTGAACACCACGGCGTACACCGTGGGCCAGCTCCACCGGGGTGAAAAGGGCAAGCTCTATATCTGCGAGCAGGTCCGGGAGGACGCCTTTGACCTGTACGGCTTTGCCACGCTGGGGGAGAAGCGCTGCTTTGAAATGCTGATAAGCGTGTCCGGCGTGGGACCAAAGGCAGCGCTGGCCATCCTGTCTGCCAACACCCCGGAGCGGGTGTGTATGGCGGTGCTGAACGACGATGAAAAGGCCCTCACCGCCGCCCAGGGCGTGGGCAAGCGT
>CANQKA010000023.1 GCA_947624395.1 uncultured Oscillospiraceae bacterium | reverse complement strand
ATCGACGCCTACGACGAGGAGCAGGTGGGCGTGGACAAGAAGGGCAACCCCGACGTGCGCACGGTGCTGCACCTGCACCCCCAGCTGGCGCCCTATAAGTGCGCGGTGCTGCCCCTGAGCAAAAAAGACGTGCTGTCCGGCCCTGCCAGGGAGCTTTACGCCCAGCTGGCGAAAGAGTTCTCCTGCGATTACGACGAGACCGGCTCCATCGGCAAGCGCTACCGCCGCCAGGACGAGATCGGAACGCCGTTCTGCGTGACGCTGGACTTCCAGACCGTGGGCGACGGCGAGATCCCCGCTGACCACTGCGTCACCGTCCGGGAGCGGGACAGCATGGAGCAGGTGCGCATCCCCATGGACCAGGTGGCGGACTATATCGCCCAGCGGGTCAAGTACTGAATCCGTGGACGAGGAAAAGAAGCCTGCGTCTCAGGAACCAAAGCTCACCGCCGGTCAGGCCTTCGTCAAGTCCATCGGTCCGGCCGGGTGCGCCATGTTTCTCATCGTGTTCGTGCTGGCCACGGTGCTGTGCTTCACGGTGGGCCGCGACCCCATCCCCGGCTATACCCCGCCGGAGCGGGCCAGCTATGAAAACGACCTGCCCCGGCTGGCGGACATATTGGAGGAGCAGGTCTTCCCGGCCCTGCCGGAGTACGAGATGACCGCAGCCGTCACCGGCGACAGGGTGACCGTGACGGTGACGGAGGGCAACTTCGCGGCGGCTCGCGCCGCCATCCTGCGGTATTTCCCCGACGACCTCATGGAATTTTCAGAAGGGGGCTGACAAGCGTGAAGATCAAGATCGCGGCGGCCGCGCCGGAGCTTCTGCCCGGCCAGCCGGGCCAGAATATGGCAAATGTGCTGGCGGCCATCGACAGGGCCCGGAACGACGGGGCGTCCATTCTGGTGCTGCCCGCCGGTTTGCCCGAGGACATGAACCGGGGCGCTATCGAGCGTCAGGCCGGGAAGATGAAGGTCTATCCCATTATGGAGCCGTCCCTGCCCCGTGAAGAGCTGGCCCACCCCCACCCGGAGCTGAAAATTTTGTGCTGCTCGTCGGACACCCCCGCCACGGTGTCGTCCCACCTGGAAAACATCAACCTGGCGGGGCTTGCCAGCCACGAGAATATGGCCGTGGTGGCCCTGGCCTGCCCCATGGGCGGCGACGGCGGGACGCTGTACACCGGCCAGTGCGTGCTGGCCCAGAACGGCGCTATCTTGCAAAGCGACGACGGCTATGTATTCGCCCGGGTGAATATCCCCAGCCGGGAGAAAGCCGCCCCGGAGGAAGGCCTGGTCACCGACCAGCCCCAGACGCCGTGGACGCCCCTGCCGGAGCAGCTGCCACGGGTGGTGAAGCTCCAGGGCGAGGGGCTGGCCCGCCGGATGAAGAGCCTGGGGGCCACACAGCTCACCGTACATATCGACAGGACGGCCCCGTCATTGCTGGCGCTGACCGCATGCGTCACGGCGGTGGACAAACTGAAGCTGTCCCGCAAGAACATACACGTCACTGCCGACGGCAACCGGGCCCACCAGATCGCGGCCGCTTTCGGCGTCACATTGGGCGGACAGGGCGGTCTTGAACTGGACAACACGGACCTCACCGCCCGGGTGCTGGAAGGGGTCACCCCGGCGCATTACGCCGTGAACGCCACGGTGCCCCGGAGCGTGGCCCGGCTGGCCATGCGCTGGTACGCCAACACCTGCGGCGACCTGAACCTGTCCCAGCCCATCCGCTCCATCGCACGGGACGACGACGCCGAACCCTGGGAGCTGTACGATTTCCTGCTGCACTTCTCGCTGGTCTACGACCTGCCCAAGTGGACCCAGGCAAGACTGTTGGAGGACACATTTGAGAGCGCATACGACATTGAGCGCATCCAAAAGGTGCTGGACCGGTTCTTCGACGTGTACCGACGGCCCGCCCCATGCGACGGACCTGTGGTATTCTCCACGGACATCGTTCGGGAAGCCAAGGGATAAAGATAAAGAGAGAGACCCAGGCTGTCAAAAGTTTTTTGACAGCCTGTGACTTTATTTGCCCGAAAGGGGAGCTATACTATGCGAAAGATACTGACGGCCTTTCTGCTGGCCGCGGCTTTGCTGACCACTCCCGCCCTGGCCGACGGCGAAAGCTGCGAGCACGCGTTCGACGAGACGGTGCTGCGCCAGTCCACCTGCGTGGAAGAGGGTCTGGCGGCCTATACCTGCGCCAAGTGCGGCTATACATACACGGCTGAACTGCCGGCCACCGGGACCCACACGCCCGAGGACGCGCCAGCCACCTGCGTGCACAGCCAGGTGTGCGTGGACTGCGGCAAGATACTGGTCCACGCCACGGGACACGACTACGCCTACCAGTACGACGCCGAGAAGGATGAAAACGGGTCGTTCACCGCCTTCGGCACATGGAAGTGCGCCAACTGCGGCAAGGTTTTACCGGCCACGGCGGGTAACGCGGAATATTATTACAGTCTGCCCCAGGCGGAGCAGACGATGGCGGCACCGGACCCGGCCAGCGCCACGGACCCGGACCCCATGGACCCGGCCACTGATACGGACCTGGACGTATCCGAGGCGGACAAGCCCGCCGAGCATGACGACGGGCTGTGGCTGGCCATATCCGCCGCCGTGGTGACAGCCGTGGTGGCGGAGGCGGTGATACTGGTGCTGTCCCTGCGCAAAAAAGCCCACGAGAGGTGACCATGTTCAAAAACCGGAAATTTACGTATTACGCCCTGACGGTGTGCCTGACGGGGCTGGCGTACACGTTTTTGTGCGCGGCGCTGCTGGACGGCCAGGGCCAAATTATCCGTGCGTTCGTGGGCTGGCCGGCGGAGGAAATATCCCTGCCTGTGACCGTGGGGCGGTTTTGGGCGGCGCCGCTGGCGGCGCTATGCTGTCGGGCGTTCGCCCGCTCCGGCGTGCGCGGGAGCCTCATCGTTTGCTCCGCCCTGGCGGCGCTGGGGTGTCTGGGGCTGGTGTGCGGCGGGGCGGAAAACGGCCGGTACTGGCTGTTTGCCCTGTCTGCGGCGGTCATCCCCTGCGCGTGCACGCTGGTCCAGCTGGCCTTGGCGGCCCTTTGTACCCAGTGGTTCATCCGCTTCCGGGGCAGGGCATTGGCCGTGGCGTTTCTGGGCGGGCCATTATTTTCCGCCGTGGGAGCCGCCGCGCTGATAAACTTCGTGGGCGTGGCGCTGGGCGGGGACTATCGGCCCTTTTACCTGGCCGTGGCGGTGCTTTTGGCGCTGCTGGCGCTGGTGGTCCGGTATCTGCTCCGGGACAGGCCCGAGGACGCCGGCCTCTACCCGGACGGGGACGGCCGCGCCCCGGCGGGCGAGCAGGACGGGCCTGCGGCCCTGACAGGGCTTATGCGGGACAAGCGGCTGTGGCTGGCGCTGCTGGCGGCGTTCGCCCTGGCATTCGCCGCCGCGGGCACGCTGGAATTTCTGGAGGGCCGTTTGCTGGCAAAGGGCGGCGGGCCCACGCTTTTGAACCGGGCCGCGCCATGGCTGGCCCTGGGGGCCATATTGTCCATCCCGGCCAGCTATGTTTTCGGCTGGCTCTGCGACCGGGTGGGCACTGTAGGCACGGCCATACTGCTGGGCCTCGCGGACCTGGCGGCCATCGCGCTGCTGTGGCGGTTTCCCAAGGAGGTGGATTTGACGACGGGTCTGCCCCTGGCCGTGGCCGTCGCCATCGTCACCGGCGGGACGCCCATCGTTCTGGCCGCGTGCGTGGGCCGGGTGTTCGGAAGATTGAACGCGCCCGTGGCCGGACAGCTCATTTACCCCGCCGCGGTGCTGGCCCCGGCGTTGACCGGGCCGGTGGGCGCGGCGTTGGGCGGCGGAGCGCGGGCGCGGCTGTACGCGGTGCTGGGTGCCGCCGCGTGTCTGGGCGTGCTGGCATGGGCGGCGCTATGGGTATTGGACCGAAAAAAGGAATAAAATTTCCGCCGGGAAAACCCCGGCGGTTTTTATAGTCTCACTTCCACTGGTTCGTTTATCTCCATGGTCTCGGGCGTGACGCGGCAGTCGCAGGCCAGAATATGCACCCCGGCGTCACGGGCCGCACGCAGGGCGGCGGCAAAGGCCGGGTCCGTCTCCGCGTTTGGCGCGAAATATTTTACGCCCTCCATCTGGATAACGAACAGGATATAGCTCTCCCCCGGAAAGGCCGCCAGCTCCCGCAGGTGCTTCGCGCCCCGGACCGTGGGCGCGTCCGGGAACAGCACTACGCCGTCCCGTTCAAGCGTTACACCTTTTACTTCCAAAAGCGCCAAATCCGGCGTGAAGGCGGCGATGTCGAACCGGCTGTCGCCGTATGGATACTCGGGCCGTATGTCCGTGCCCGCCGGGAATAAATGCCCCGCCCGCAGCCATTCCAGCGCCGCGGCGTTGGGGGCCTGACTGTCCATGTTGACGAGCCGTTCGCCCTTTTGGACCGCCACCAGATCGTAGCGCGTTTTTCGGGCGGTATGCTCGCCCGCGTCGGACAGATACACAAGCGCGCCGGGGACCAGCAGCTCCCGGCACCGGCCCGTGTTCTTCACGTGTACCGTCTCGGTCCGGCCGTCCAGCGCCACATGGGCGATGAACCGGTTGGGCCGGTCGATGAACCGGGCCGGGACGATTTTACTGTACCGCATAGTTGGCCGACTCCAACAGCTTTTTCGTGTACGCGTGTTGGGGGTGGTCGTAGACTTGGTCCACCGTCCCGCTCTCCACGATGCGGCCGGCCTGCATGACCAGCACCCGGTCGCATATGGAATAGACCACGTTCAGGTCGTGGCTTATGAACAGATAGCTCAGGTCCAGCTCCCGCCGCAGGTCCCAGAGAAGGTCCAGCACCTGGGCCTGTATCGTCACGTCCAGGGCCGACACCGGCTCGTCCGCGATGATGAACCTTGGCCGCTGGATGAGGGCCAGGGCGATGGACACCCGCTGGCGCTGGCCGCCGGAAAGCTCCCGTGGCTTGCGCTGGGCGTGCTCCCGCTCCAGGCCCACCCGCTCCAGCATGTCCAGCACCCGGCGCTTGCGCTCGGGCGGGTCGTATTTGCCGAAAATGCGCAATGGCTCTTCCAGTATCCAGCCCACGGTCCGGGCGGGATTCAGGCTGGAAAAGGGGTCCTGAAACACCATCTGGGGCCGCTTGGTGTAGTGGGTTATCGTCCCGGACACGTTCTCCGGCGGGAGCATGCCCAAAATGGCCTTGCTCAACGTGGACTTGCCGCAGCCGGACTCGCCCACCAGGCCCACGATCTGGCCCTGGTCGATGCGGAAGGTCACATCGTGGACGATCTCGCGGCGCTGTTTCCGGCCAAATACGCCGCCGTCGGCATAGCTGACGGTCAGATTTTCTACTTCTAAGACCGGTTCACGCATGGCGTTTCCTCTTGGGGATGGCGGCGATCAGCCGCTTTGTGTATGCGTCCTCCGGCGCGGCGAACACCTGTTCGGTGTCGCCCCGCTCCACGATCTGGCCCTTGTACATGACGGCCACGCTCTCGCACAGCCGGCGCACCACGCCAAGGTCGTGGCTTATGAGCAGCACGGCCACGCCGTACTGCACGCTCACGGACTTCAAAAGCTCCAAGATCTGGGCCTGGACGGTCACGTCCAGGGCCGTGGTGGGCTCGTCGCAAATCAAAAGCTTTGGCCGTATGACCATAGCGGAGGCGATAACGGCCCGCTGGCGCTGGCCGCCGGAGAGCTGGTGGGGGTATTTTTCGTATGTGACTTCCGGCTCGGGAAGGCCCACTTGGGTAATGGCCTCTAAAGCCCGGTCACGCCGTGCCTCGGGGGACAGGTCCGTGTGTATCTTCAGCACTTCCTCCACCTGCCGGCCCACCTTCATCAGGGGGTTCAGGCTGGTCATGGGCTCCTGGAACACCACGCCGATGTCCTTGCCCTGGACACGGCGCAGCTGCTCACGGGAGCAGCACAGCAGGTCGTTTCCCTCAAAGAGCACCTGGCCGGACATGTTCACGTTCCAGCGCTCAATGAGCCCGGAAAGGGCCATGGCCGTGACGGTCTTGCCGGAGCCGGACTCCCCCACCAGGCCAAGCCGCTGGCCCGGTTCTATCGTCAAATCAACGCCCCGGACGGCCTCTTTCCCGGTGGAGAGGAATGTCACGTGCAGGTCCCGTATGTCAAGAAGCGCCATGTTCGCCTCCCAACCCCTCGCTGAGAAGGCCGAAGCCCAATATCAGCAGGATGATGGCCGCGCCGGCGCCCAGAGCGTACCACGGCGCGGAGAGCAGATACCCCTGGGCCTCGTTCAGCATCCGGCCAAGACTGGCGTCCGGGGGCTGGACACCCACGCTCAGATAGCTCATGGACGCCTCCGCCAGCACGGCGTTGTTGAAGCCTATGGCCACGGCGGGCAGCAGCACGGGGATGATGTTGGGCAGGATGTGCAGGAATAAGATCCGCATATGGCCCGCGCCCATGAGCCGTGCGCTGGCAACGTAATCCAGGCTCTTTTGCCGCGCCACCTCCGCCCGGACCACACGGGCGAAGCTGGGGATGAACAGCAGACCCAGGGCCAGAATGATCTTGTACTTGCCGGAGCCGAAAAGCGCGATAAGCACCAGAGCCAGCAAAATGCTGGGAAAGGCCGCCAGGGCGTCATTGAGGCGCATGAGGCACTCGTCCAGCCAGCCGCCGAAATAGCCCGTGAGCCCGCCCAGCACCAGGCCGGCGATAAGGCCGATGGCCACCGTGGCGGCGGCTATCAAAAACGTGGCCCCGGCGCCCTCGATGACCCGTGACAGGATATCCCGGCCAAAGTTGTCCGTCCCCAGCGGGTGGGAAAGACGGGGGGACAGCATCTTGGCGCTGCCGTCCATGGCGTTGGGGTCGTATGGCGTCCACACCAGGCCCACCAAAATGACGGCCAGCATGAACGCGGTGATAATGGCCCCCGCTGTGAAGTTTTTGTTATGTCTCAGCTTCATAACTCAACCAAGTCTTATTCTTGGGTCTATATACTGCGTTACCACGTCCGCTAAGTAGTTCATGAACACCACGATGAACGCGATGATCACCACGATGCACTGGACCACCGGGTAATCCCGGTTGCCGATGCTGGCAAGCAGCAGCCGGCCCAGACCGGGCAGGGCGAACACCTGCTCCACGATGATGGACCCGGCCACGATGTCCGCCAGCGTCATGGCGAGAAACGTCACCACGGGCAGCACCGCGTTTCTGAGCACGTGGCCCCGTATGACGCTCCAGCGGGAGTTGCCCCGGCTGTACGCCGTGCGGACGTAATCCTGGCCCATCTGGCCGATGATGGACGAGCGCAGCAGCTTTGTGACCATGGCAGCCTTGGGGATGGCGATAGCCAGGGCCGGAAAGATGAGATAGCCCAGAAAGCCCCAGAAGCTCTCCTGCGGGCTTATGAAGCCTCCCGGCACGAACAGCTTCAGCACCAGCCCGAAGACATAGGTGAAAAGGATGCCCAGGAAGAACGGGGGAATGGCCATGAACACCTGGTTCATGGCCACGCATACCCGGTCGAGCCGTCCGCCCTGAAAGCGCGCCAGCGTGATGCCAAGAGGGACGCTGACGGCGATGACCGTGAGCCAGGCCATCAGGCTCAGCGCCGCCGTGACGGCGCCTTTGCCCTCCATGACCTTATCCACGCCCATGCCGTAATTGTAGCTGACGCCCATATCCCCGGTGACGAAACCGGTGAGCCAATCCCAGTAGCGCACGAACACGTTCCTGTCCAGCCCCATCTCGTGCCGCAGAGCCGCCGCCCGCTCCGGGGTGTAATCATTGCCCAGAAGCTTGGAGGTCGGGTCGCCGGGGACGATCTGAAAGGCCAGGAACGCCAGCAGGGATATGAGAAGCAGGGTGACGACCAATATTCCTGTTTTTTTCAGTACATATCGCAATTTAAATTCTCATGCCACGCGGCACACGCCGGAAAGGTCCATCACGTAAAGGGGATAGAACACGTATCCCTCGATGTCCGGCTGGGTGGCCACGAAGTCCGCCAGGTCCTGGATATAGACGTTGGCGGCATTTTCGGCCAAAATGGCCTGACACTGCTTGAAATACGCCGTCTGCTCGGTCTCGTCCACGGTTGCCAGTGCGGCGGCGTAGGCCGCGTCATAGTCCTCGCTCACAAAGCCGATGAAGTTCTTGGGGCTGTCGGAGGCAAAGCGGGACAGCATGGCCGAGGCGGTCAGCGTGGAGGCGTCCATGCCGCACACCGTGGCCTCAAAATCCCGGCCCTGGTACACGTCGGAGTACCAGGCGGCCCACTCCACCTGCTGGATGGAGGCGTTCACCACGCCGGTCTGGCCCAGCAGCTCCACGATCACCTGGGCCGCGTCCACATGGGGGGTGTAGTTGCTGGGCACGGTGATGGTGAAGGTCAAGGGGTTCGACTTATCGTACCCGGCCTCGGCCAGCAGCGCCACGGCCTTATCCAGGTCCGGGGCGTACGTGTCCGTCAGCCCAGCGTCAAAGTACTTGCCGAAGGCGGGGTACATGCTGCTGCCCACGGGGAAACCGTGGCCGTCCCCGGCCAGGTCGATGACCGCCTGCTTGTCGATGGCGCAGCACAGCGCCTGCCGGACCCGAATATCGTCAAAGGGGGGCTCGGCGTTGTCCAGATACAGCGCCTGGACCAGGTTCATGCTGCCCTCCAGCACGGTCAGGTCGGAAAGCTCCGCCACCTGACTGGCCTCCAGGTGGGCCGCCAGGTCGATGGCGCCGGAGCGCAGGCTCATGACCATGGTCTGGCCGTCCTCGATGACCCGCAGGGTGATCTTCTCCGCCTTGGCGGGCTCGCCCCAATAATCGTCGAACCGCTCCAGGACGATGTTCTCCTGCACCGAGCGGGAGACGAACTTGAACGGTCCCGTGCCGATCACGCCGTCGGCCGGGTCGCTGCCCTCGGGTATTATCGCGGCGGTGCTGTAGGCGGGAAACTCCACGTCGGGCGCTTTCAGCGTGACGACGACGGTATCGTCGTCCGTGGCCTCCACCGACTGCACGCCTGCCAGGGTCGCCATCAGAGGCTCGCCCGTATCCAGGCCCGCGGCCCTGGACAGGGAATAAACAACGTCCCCGGCCTCTACCGCGCTGCCGTCGTGGAACCGCACGTTCTTCCTGAGTGTGAAGGTATAAACGTCTGCGGTGTCGTTGACGGCGTAATCTTCGGCAATGGCGGGGACGAGATCTCCTTGGGTGTCGGGCTTCAACAGCCCTTCATAGATGTTGAAAAGGACTTCTCTGGTTCCTGCCGACGACGAAGATACGTGCGGGTCAAGACTGCTGTCCAGGTCTGCGGCGATACCGACGGTGATGTTGCCGCCGGCGCTGCCGGTGGAGCCGGTCTGGGCGGCTAAGGCTGACTGGCCGCCTCCGATGAAGAGTGCCGCCGTCATGAGCGCCGCCAATGCAAGAGTGAGGATGCGTTTTGTCATAACAAAATTCTCCTTTTTTGGCTCCGTATTCAGTTTTCTCTTGGCGGGGAGAGCATAGCACATTTCTGGTCCGGGGTCAAGTGGAAAACGCCGGGAGGAACTGTCTCTCCCTCCGACGCGGCTTGCGCCGCGCCACTCCGCTTAATTCCTATTTCCGACGCAGAGACCGTTTCTTTTCCCTGTCCGTTTCCCCTAGGGCTGTTCACAATGGCCTTGTCCTAATTTCCTTATTTTGGAAATATTAGGAGGTTTGTATATTGAGTGATTGACAAATAATTGAAGCGCTCTTATAATTTAAAGTGCAGTGGTTATTAATTCATTATTTGTATATTTGGCGAGGAGTTTTCTTATGTTGGTCCTAGTTTTGACAGATCAATTTGATACCCATGCTGATGTTGTTGTTGGAAAATTAATCCAGCAGAAGTTGCCGTTTTTTCGCTTCAACTTGGATGTTGAGTCTTTGAGACGTACCAAAATCACTTTTGCTGATGAGAAATGGACTATTACTACTGATTCTGCTTGTTTGCATTCTGATGATGTCACATGTGTCTGGTGCAGAAGGCCATTTGTAGAGTTATCTTTAGAGGAGCAACAAGTAATTGATGTTGATTTTAGAATTTGGAAAAACGAATGGAATAAGACGCTGCTTGGTCTATATAACTCATTAAAAGACCTCCCTTGGTTGAATCCATTGCGGAAAGCATATAAAGGTGAGAATAAGTATTACCAAATTCAATTGGCGCACCAAGTTGGCTTTTTACTTCCAGAAACGCTCATTTCTAATGATAAGGCCTGCCTCACCGAGTTCGTGCGCAAGCACAGGGGCGCCCTATTTAAGTTGATGGCGCAGGATATATATCATATTGAGAATGTTGGGTTTCGCGGCTTTTACACTAACATAATCACTGAGGATGATTTGTCGGCATTCAATGAACAGGATGAAAATCCCATCGTTTTGCAGAATTATATTGAAAAACAGTTCGAAGTCCGCTATACTGTTGTCGGAAGTCAGCATTTCGTATGTCGAATAGACTCTCAAGCCTCTCCTCTAGCTAAGTTCGATTGGCGCCGATATGACATTCCTCATACCCCCCATACAGGTATTCAGCCCCCTCTCGATATTCAGGAGAAGGTTTCGGTCTTTATGAAAACCCTTGGGTTAGAGTTTGGGGCATTAGACTTTATCGTTACGCCAACTAATGAATGGTATTTCCTTGAGATTAATTGTATGGGGCAATGGTTATGGATTGAGCAGCTCACAAATCTTCCTATCTCTGATTCCATTGTTGAATGGATATATAAACATATGTTAAGGGAGGAAACTACATGAAAGTATTCGCATCTCACTATCTAGAGCCAATGTCCAGCGATAGCATTTCTAAGGACGAAGAGTGGAACTGGGTTCCAGCTGGAGAAAACGCCATTGAGATATATGGCTGTGGTGCCTCTACCTCTACAAACCAGTCAACTTATGCGGCAGAGAAGGATAATCGTTCTGATTCTGACCGCCCCAATGAGGGAATGTACGTCGCGTAATATTGGAAGCGCAAAAGCTCTCCTGTCACATGGCAGGAGAGCTTTTCGTTTCGTATTTCCGATTTACATGCAGCTACTCACACTTTCTTCATATACCGTGACGCGGCCTTGAGCATGAGGCGCTTGGTGCCCAGGTCATCAAACTCTATCTCCACCAGGTGGTCCCCGCCCATGGGGGTCATCTTCACGATGGTGCCCTTTTTAAAGGCGCTGTGCTCCACCCGGTCGCCCACGGCGAAATTCACCTGCGGCTCTGCCTTCTTGGGCGTTGGCGGCGCAATGCTCTTTTTCGGCGTCCTCTGCCAGCCGCTGCCGCTGGTCTGGCGGGCAGTTGGCTTTGACCGGCCCCAGCCGCCGTCGTCAACGCCCGGTACGTCGTCAAAGTCGAACCAGTCCCCCTGGGGCTTCAGGTCCGCGTAGGGCCGGTCGATGTGCTCCGACGGTATCTCGTCCACGAACCGGCTGACCCGGTGGGGGGCCGTCTGACCAAAGACCATGCGCTGGCGGGCGCTGGTGATGAAAAGCCGCTTCTTGGCCCTGGTGATGGCCACGTAGGCCAGCCGCCGCTCCTCCTCCATCTGCTCGCTCTCGCCGATGGCCTGCAAGGACGGGAATACCCCTTCCTCCAGCCCCACGATGAACACGGTGGGAAATTCCAGGCCCTTGGCGGAGTGGATGGTCATGAGGGTGACGGTGTTCTCGTCCATGTCCACCGCCTGCAGGTCCGTGTACAGGCTCACCTCGTCCAAAAATCCGGCCAGGGTATCGTCCCCGGTCTGGCGCACGTGGGTGGCGATGAAGCTCTTCAGCTCCCGCACGTTTTCCAGCTTGTTCATGCTCTCGTCGTTGTGAATGCCCTCCAGCATCCGGGCGTAGCCGGTCTTGTCCAGAAGCGCGTCGTAAAGCGATTCCAGGCCCCCGGTCCGGGTCAGGGCCGACAGTTCGTTCATCATGGTCACAAAGGCCCTGAGCTTGTCCGCCGCACGGCTCAGCTCCGGGAAGTTATCGGCCATGGACAGCACCGTGAACAGGGGCAGGCCGTTGGCCGCCGCGATGCCGCGGGCCCGCTCCACGGTGGTCGGGCCGATGCCACGGGCGGGGACGTTGATGATCCGGGCCAGACGCAGGTCGTCCGCGGGGTTCAACAGCACAAAGAAATAGGCCATCAGGTCCTTGATCTCCGCCCGCTCGAAGAAAGGGTTGCCCTTCACGATGCGGGGCCGGATGCCGTGGCGCAAAAACGCCTGTTCCAAAGCACGGGATTGGGCGTTGAGCCGGTAGAGCACCGCGTGGTCCCGCAGGTTGTCCCCCCTATCCACGGCCTGAAGCACCTGCCGGACCACGTACTGGGCCTCGTCCTCCTCGTTGCGCGCCACGTACAGGGTAATGCGGTCCCCGTCCCCGGCGTGGGTCCACAGCTTCTTGCCCTTGCGGCCCTTGTTATTCGCCACAACGGCGTTGGCGGCGGACAAAATATGGCCCGTGGAGCGGTAGTTTTGTTCCAGGCGGATGACCCTGGCCCGGTCGTACTGGTCCTCAAAGGACAGGATGTTGGCGATGGTGGCGCCACGGAAGGCGTAGATGGACTGGTCGTCGTCGCCCACCACGCAGATGTTCTTGTGGGCCCCGGCCAGCATGGTGGCCATCAGGTATTGCAAATTGTTGGTGTCCTGGTACTCGTCGATGAGCACGTATTTGAACCGCCGCCGGTACTTTTCCAGCACGTCGGGAAACTCCCGGAAGATACGCACGGTGTTATAGAGCAGGTCGTCAAAGTCCATGGCCCCGGCCTCCATGAGCCGTCGGGCATATTCTTTGTAGAGCTCCGCCACGCCCTTTAGCCGGATGTCCCCGCTCTTTTCCGCCTCGGCCGCAAAGTCCTTTGGCGTTTGCAGCCGGTTGCGGGCCCGGTCCAGACAGTCCGTCACCCACCGGGGCGGGTACATCTTCTCGTCCTTGTTCTGGTCCTTGATGATCCGCTTCATCACCGCCACCCGGTCCGCCTCGTCGTATATGGTGAAGCTATCCGGATAGCCCAGAAGGCCAGCCTCCTTGCGCAAAATGCGCACGCAGGCGGAGTGGAAGGTCCGGGCCCAGATATCCTCCGCCGCCTCGCCCAGCATGGCGCTCAGGCGGTTTTTCAGTTCGTCGGCGGCCTTGTTGGTGAAGGTGATGGCGAGAATTTGCCAAGGGGCCACCGGCTCGTATGCCGCGGCCAGCTCGGCGGCCTGCTTACAGCTCTCGTCCCCGGCCAGATACCGGCGCATGAGCTCCAGCTTTTCCTCGTCCGCGTCCTCCGGCAGCGCGTCGCAGTCGGAGGCCTTGCCGTATTTCATGAGATTGGCGATGCGGTTGATGAGCACGGTGGTCTTGCCGGACCCGGCCCCGGCCAGAATAAGCAGCGGGCCCTCCGTGGCCATAACGGCCTCGCGCTGGCGTTCGTTCAGCCGGGGGAAGTTCTTGGCGATGACCTCCCGCCGGGCGGCTATGTAGTTTTTTGTAAATTTGTCCATGAGCGCAGTATAACATAAATCCCAGCGGGAGGAAAGTCCTCCCGCCGGGATATGGTGTGTGGTTCAGCCGTGGGTGTTATAGTGCAGAGAAAGCATGTTCATGGCCTTGAACAGTTTGTAGCAGTACACCAGCGGGCCAACGACGATGAGCGTGCCGAAAAAGCCCCAGCCCCAATAGGTCCCCGCGCCGAAGCGGTAATAGACGCCCCGTCTTTTAAGCTCGCCGCCCACGCGGGCGGATAGCTTGTGATACCACACGATAAAGCCGATTCCCAGCGTCAGCCAGCCCACCAGAAAGACCAGCAGACAGTAGTGCATCGTCTTTTTGCCGTCATACCGTCCGGCGATGATGTTGATGTCGGTGGATATGGACGAGAACAGCACAAGCCCGTAGATGCCGAGGGTGAGGATGGACAGCAGTATGTATTTGAGCAGCCCGCGGTTCGTCTTCAGCTGCCCCACTGGGGCCTGAGAAGGTTGATAGTCCACGCAAACGCCTCCTTACTTCTGGGTCGCCACGTCCAGGAGCATCTGGTCGATGCGCAGCATCGCCTGGGTGAGATAGACGTTTTCCGCGTCGGTCAGGTCCTGCTCGTCCATGTCGTCCAGCTTCTGCATGGTGTCCGCGTACTGTTGCAGGAAGGAGAGATAGGACCCCATCGCGCTTAGGTCGTTGGCGTCATAGCTGGCCATGAAATCCACGTATTCTTTGAAAAATTCCTCGTAGCTGTCGATGGCCTCCTTGATCTCCGGCCTGACGCCGTCGCTGGCCGGAGCCGCCTCGGCGGGCGCGTCCGTGGGTTCGGGCGTCGGCGTGTCATGGTCCACGCCGTTCAGCTTGTCCTCCAGCTTGTCAAAGCCTTCCTCGATGCTGTCAGCCGCGTTATTGAGTTTATCCTCCAGCTCGTCCGCGCCGGCCTCTATTTTGTCGGCGGCTTTGTTGATCTTATCCTCCAGCTTCTCCGCGCTGCACCCGGCCAAGACCAGGGTCAGGACCAGCCCGATTGCTCCCAAACATGTCTTTTTCATGTTGTTTTACCTCCCGCGTCACTTCAGGCCGTCGTTCAGCATGTCAGCCGTGTACGGCGTGCCGGCAATGGTGATGACCAGGTTTTCAGCGCCGCCTTCAAACACATACTTGCCAAGCTCCGTCAGACCGTCGCCGATGGTGACTTCGGCCAATTTATCGCAGTATTCAAAGGCATAATCGTCGATCACGATCTCGTGGTCCGCATCGTCACTGTCGCAGATGCTGACAGACACCAGGTCCTCGCAGCCGTAAAACGCATTTTCGTTCAGGGTGACTTCGCCGCAGTCGATCTGCACGTTCTCCAAATCTTCACAGGACCCAAAAGCGTATTCCTCCACGGAGAACGATCCGCCGGTGACCGTAAGGCTCTTCAAAGAGGAGTACTCAAACGCATATTTGTCCAGCTCCGTTTGACAATCCGTCATTTCAACCTCCGCCTCATCGCCGCAGCCATAAAAGGCGTTCTCTCCGGCGGTGATAACACTGTTGACGAATTTGACAGATGTCAAGTCCTCGCAACTGCTGAAGGCATATTCCTCGATCTCGATGTCCGTATCCGTCACGGCAAGGCTCACGATCTCGCTATACTCAAACGCGTATTTATCCAGCGTCATCGTGCAGCCGGTCATCTCCACCGTCGCTTTATCGCCAAAGCTGTAAAACGCATTCTCGTTCATCACGATATCGCTGTCCGTGAACACGACGGACGCCAGACCGTCGCAACTGCTAACGAAATACTCCCCGAGCTCCAGCTCGCACCCGCTAAAGGAAAGGCTGACGATATCGGCATATTGAAATTGCCGGTCATCCAACAAGCCCGTGCAGTTGACGAAAGACACCTCCGCTTCGTCGCCGCAGCTATAAAAGACATCTTCCCCGCTGGTGATAGCGCAGTCCTGTATCGTGATGGACGACAAGTCCTCGCAGGAAGAAAAGGCGGAATCATCCAGCACCGGCGCGCCGCCGATGATGTTCAGCGTCTCAAACTCGCCGGACTGAAACGCCCGCTCGCCCACTTCATATTCGTAATCTGCCAGCGTGACGCTGTCCACGTCTTCCAGATATTCAAACGCCCGTGGCGCGATCAGCGTTACCGTGTCCCCGGCGGGGCTTGTGGTCGGGATGACGATATCCGTATCTTTGCATACGCCGATGCTCAGGATGGTGCAGGTGCCGTCGCCGTTGCTCTCAAACTCCAACCCCTCCGAGGCCGTCAGGTCGAGCGCCGCCGGGTCCTCTTCGACTGCCAAGACCGGAAGCGCAGACAGAGAGAGCGCCAGGGCAGCAGCCAGGATGATCGCGATCGTTTTTTTCATAGTTTATCTCTCCTTCTTGTTATTTGTTTTCACGCCGACAGTACGGCCCGGGAGCGGGGACAGCCGCCCCCGGACTTTCCTGCCGAGACAAACAAAAGCGGTGCAGGGAACCGGTTCCCTACACCACAAGAAGCCACACAGCCCCGTATTGTCCGCTCTTGTGTTTCCACATTAAAACGGATATAATACGAAACGGTGCAGTTATTCTGCTGTGTGGGAGAACGAGCCTCTCCTGCATAGGGGCGTGGGGTGGTCGCAACACCCCGCGCCCTGCCTTCATTCATCTCGTGTCCCTATTATATCGCTCTCACCCCCTTAGTGCAAGCAGTTTTTACACGGTCCGCCTGTCCACGGGCCGTGCATTTTGTTTGCTATCGCTCTTGCAAACAACACGAGCCTCTCCTATAATAGCGTAGGATTTTTACGCGAATCGACGGGAGGCAGCGCTCATGTTCACAAAAAAAGAGATACGGGCGCTGCTGTGGCCGCTGGTGGTGGAGCAGGTGCTCACGGGGCTGATGGGCGTGGCGGACACGTTCATGGTCTCCAACGTGGGCGAGGCGGCCATATCCGGCGTGGCGCTGGTGGATTCGCTGAACACGCTGGTGATAAACTTCTTCTCCGCCCTGGCCGCTGGGGGTACTATCGTCTGCTCCCAGTACATAGGTCAGGAAGATAAGGGTCGGGCCAACCAGGCGTCCAACCAGGTCATGGGCGCGTCGCTGGCCCTGGCGCTCATATGCTGCGTGCCGCTGGTGGCGTTGCGCCGGCCGGTGCTGGGCCTCATATTCGGCCGGGTAGAGGCCGACGTGATGGACGCGGCGGAGGTGTACCTGCTGGTGACGGCGTTGAGCTATCCGGTGCTGGCGCTGTACTCCGCCAGCGCGGCCCTGTTCCGGGCCATGGGGGACTCCCGCCGGCCCATGATCGTGGCGCTTATCGCGGACATTTTGAACATCATCGGCAACGCGGTGTTGATATTCGGGTTCGGTATGGGGGTGCTGGGCGCGGCGCTGGCCACGCTGGCAAGCCGGATAGTGAGCTGTCTGGTCATGCTCCGGTACCAGGCAAGACCCGGCCAGATCATATCCCTGGGCGGGCCGCGCTGCTATCTGCCGGAATGGACCATGCTCCGGCGCATCATGCGGGTAGGGCTGCCGTCCGGCATCGAAAACGGCATGTTCCAGTTCGGCAAGCTGGTGGTCCAGTCCACCGTGTCCATGCTGGGCACCACCGCCATCGCCGCCCAGGCCATCATCGCCGTGCTGGACTCCTGCCAGGGCATGCCCGGTCAGGCCATCGGCATCGGCCTCATCACCGTGGCGGGCCAGTGCATGGGCAAGGGCCGGCCCGACGAGGCCAAGCGGTATATGCTGCTGTTCACCCGCATTTCCGTGGTCATCGCGCTCGTCACCGGCGGCGTGATAAGCGGCGCCGTGCCATTCATCACCCGCCTCACCGCCCTGTCCCCCGAGGGGTGCACGCTGGTGTGCCAAATCACCTGGTTCGTGGCGGTCATGCGCGTGTTCTTCTGGCCCAACGCCTTCACGCTGCCCAACGGCCTGCGTGCGGCGGGGGACGTGTCCTACACCATGTGGGTGGGCACGGCCAGCATGTGGGGCCTGCGGGTGGCGCTGAGCTGGTACCTGTGCCGGTACACGGCCGTGGGCCTGTGGGGCGTGTGGATCGGCTGGTGCACCGACTGGGCTCTCCGGGCGACGATGTTCCGGCTGCGGCTGCGGGGGGAAAAGTGGAAAGCGCATAACGTACTGCGATAGGATAAATATCTCTCCCCCAGTCAGCGCCAAAGGCGCTGACAGCCCCCTCGTCAGAGGGGGCCTTTTTAAAAGGAAAATTCATTGAAAAAAGCCTCCCTCTGACGAGGGAGGTGGCGTGGCTTCGCCGCGACGGAAGGAGAGATAACGCCCCGGCGCAGAAAGCGCCGGGGCGTTGCTTTGCTCTGCGAGGCTCTTTTACGCGATGGCGGTGACTTCGTAGTCCTGGTCCTCCACGGCCTTTTTCAGGGCCGCGTCGGACACGTCGCCGGTCAGGGTCACCACGGCGGTGCCCTTCTCATGGCTCACGTCCGCGCCGGCCACGCCGGGTACGGCCTCCAGCGCCTTCTTCACCCGCGCCTCGCAGTGGGCGCACATCATGCCGGTGATGTTCATGGTCTTGGTCATTGTCACATTCTCCTTTTCATTTTGCATTTGATTTATGATGTCCAAGTTAATGGTCTCGCGCTTTGTCTTGTGGTCGTGCTTTGGGTCGTGCATTTTGAAGAAGTTTAAGCGCAACGCGTTGGTCACCACGCAGAAGCTGGACAAGCTCATGGCCGCCGCGCCGAACATGGGGTTCATGGTCAGGCCGAACCGGACGAAAAGCCCCGCCGCCAGGGGGATGCCTATCGTGTTATAGATGAACGCCCAGAACAGATTCTCGTGGATGTTGCGGAGGGTGGCGCGGCTGAGCCGAATGGCTGCGGGCACGTCGGTGAGCCGGCTTTTCATCAGCACCACGTCAGCCGCGTCGATGGCCACATCCGTGCCCGCGCCGATGGCCATACCCGTGTCGGCGGCGGTCAGGGCCGGGGCGTCGTTGATGCCGTCGCCTACCATCAGGACCTTGCCCTGCTCCTTGAGCTTTTGGACGACGCTCTGCTTGCCGTCGGGCAGCACCCCGGCCACCACGGCGTCCACCCCCGCCTGAGCCCCGATGGCGCCGGCGGTGCGCTGGTTGTCGCCGGTGAGCATGACCACCTGCACGCCCATATTTTGCAGCTGCCGTATCGCCTGGGGGCTTTCCGGCTTCATCACGTCCGCCACGGCGATCAGGCCCAGCAATGCCCCGTCGCGGGAGAAAAACAGCGGCGTCTTGCCCTGGCCCGCCAAGCGCTCGGAGGCGGCTTTCAGCTCCGCCGGTATCTCCGTTCTGGCGGCCATAAAGCTGTAGCTGCCGCCGGTGAGGACGGCGCTTCCCAGCTTGGCCGTCAGGCCGTTACCGGGCAGGGCCTGAAAGTCCGTGACCGGCTCCGCCGTCAGCGATTCCGCCGCGGCTCTGTCGTTCACCGCACGGGCCAGGGGGTGCTCGCTCTGCTTTTCCAGGGCGTAGGCCAGGGCCAGAAGCTCCCGCTCCGTCATGCCCGCCGCGGGCAAAATATCCGTCACCTGGGGCTGGCCCTGGGTTATGGTGCCGGTCTTGTCCAGGACCACGATCTGGGTCCGGCCCGTGGCCTCCAAAGAGGCGGCGGTCTTGAAGAGCACGCCGTTTTTCGCGCCCACGCCGCTGCCCACCATCACCGCCACCGGCGTGGCGAGGCCCAGGGCACATGGGCAGCTAATGACCAGCACGGAGATACCCCGGGCCAGGGCAAAGCCCGCCGGACGGCCTATCAACAGCCACACCGCGACTGTGACGGCCGCGATGGCGATGACCGTGGGGACAAAGATGCCGGACACCTTGTCCGCCACTTTCGCAATTGGGGCCTTGGTGGCCGCCGCGTCGCTGACCATGCGGATGATCTGGCTCAGGGTGGTGTCCTGGCCCACCCGGGTGGCCCGACAGGTGAGAAAGCCGGACTGGTTCAGCGTGCCCGCCGAGACCGTGTCGCCGGGGGCCTTGTCCACGGGTATGCTCTCGCCGGTCATGGCGGACTCGTCCACCGCGCCGGAGCCGGATTCCAGCACCCCGTCCACGGGTATATTCTCACCCGGCCGGACTACGAACACGTCCCCGGCCTGCACCTGCTCCACCGGCACGCTGACCTCCACGCCGTCCCGCAGGACGCTGGCGGTCTTGGGGGCGAGCTTCATCAGGCTTTTCAGCGCGTCGGTGGTCTTGCCCTTGCTGCGGGCCTCCAACGTCTTGCCCACGGTGATGAGGGTCAGGATCGTGGCGGCGCTCTCGAAATAATACTCGTCCATGTAGGCCATGGCGGCGTGGGGGCCGTCCGCCATCATGGCGGAGCTGGCCGCGAACAGGGCCCACAGGCTGTATCCAAAGGAGGCCGTGGCCCCCAAAGCCACCAGGGAGTCCATGTTGGGCGCACGCCGCCATAAGGCCCCGTACCCGGAGATGAAGAACTTCCGGTTTATCACCATGATGACCGCCGTCAGCGCCATCTCGTATATGCCCATGGACACGATGTTGCCCGCCAGAAACCCCGGCAGGGGCCAATCCCACAGCATGTGCCCCATGGACACGTACATCAGCGGCAGCAGCAAGATCACGCTGGCGACGAGCCGCCGGACCATTTTCGGCGTCTCCTTATCCTCCAGCGCGTCCGCGCCGTCGCTGGACGGCTCCGCCTTTGCGCCCTTAAGAGATGCGCCATAGCCCGCGTTTTCCACCGCCTGGATAATAGCAGCCGGCGATGCCGTGCCATCCACGCCCATGGAGTTGGTCAGCAGGCTCACCGCGCAGTCCGTCACGCCCGGTACCTGACGCACCGCCTTCTCCACCCGGGCGGAGCACGCCGCGCAGCTCATGCCCGTGACCGCATACTGTTCCATATTTGCAAATGCCCCCTCACTTCATCAGCTTTTGCAGCGTGGTCACCAGCTCGTCGATGACCTCGTCCTTGCCCGCCCGAATGTCCCGGGCCACGCAGCCGTGGATGTGGCTGGACAGCAGCTCCCGCTCAAAGGCGTTCACCGCCGCGCCAACCGCCGCCGTCTGCACCAACACGTCCGTGCAATAGGCGTCTTTCTCTATCATGCCCCGAATGCCCCGGATCTGTCCCTCGATCCGGTTCAAGCGGTGTATCAGCTTTTGCTTTTCCTGCTCCGACCGGTCCGTGTGCTTTTCGCCGCAGCAGCAGGTTTTCGTCTCGTCCATAGTCCGCAAGCCTCCTAAATACCCCCTGGGGGTATTTGTATGATATACCCCACCGGGGTATTTGTCAAGGGCATATGGGAATTTTCCCGATATAATCTTGCAGAGTTCGATACAAAGCCGAGGAATAATTGAAAAGTGCGCCTTTGCGGTGTAAAATGTGTGCCGGGTGATCGACTGAATCCGGCATAAATTAGAGATGGAGTTGGCATAGGCTATGATCAAACTGATACGATTTGATTTACAGAAAAAAGACGAATGGGATGATTTCTATGATTTGTTCAGTACGTTTCTGAGCGAAGTGTGCGGCGAAGAAGAATATCAAGAGGAGATCGACGATCTTCACAATGATGAACTGAACGCGGGAATGATCGGGCAGTCGCTTCGAGAACATAATCCGTATTTTATTATGCGGATCGTAGAAAATGAAGCTTGCGTTGGATTGATCACCTATTCGTATAATGAGGAACGCAACAAGGGCTTTATCAACAACTTCTATGTATGTAGAGAGCGTAGAAGCTCCGGTGTTGGTTCTGCTGTATGTCGAATCGTCGAAAACCATCTTCGATCATTGGGCGCGAAGTATATAGAGACTAATCCTGCTGAAAAGGCTGAACGCTTTTATGTCCGTAATGGGTTTAAATTCTCTCGTATATCATCAGACGGAGAGCGAATTTTTGGTAAGGCGATAGAATGAGCATATTTATCAAGCAGATAACTACCAGCCCCACAACTAAAAACTTGGACGCTTTTTCTACCCAAACGCTCCATTTGAGCGTATAGTCACAACTGAATACGAATACATAGTCCTTGCTTTCCAAGGCGGTTGTAGAGGAACAAATGCTCCAAATTGGAGTATTAAATCCGGTTTATTGGAACATTAAGGAGCAGGACTTTCTCTTTTGTATCCAACGCAGCAAAAACATTGCCCCGCCTTGCAATGCCGCCGGGAGCGTGGTATCCTTATGCAAAAACTATCGGGAGGCCTGAACATGAAAAAGAAACTGCTGATACTGGCGCTGGCGGCGCTGCTGTGCCTGAGCGGGTGCGGCAAAAAAGCGCCCGCCGAACAAAGCGCGGCGAGCGACGACGGGACCGTTTATTACGCGGAGATAAGTATCCGGGACTACGGCACGGTCACGGTCAAGCTGGACCATGCGGCCGCGCCTAAGACCGTGGACAATTTCGTATCCCTGGCCCAGAGCGGCTTTTACGACGGGCTGACCTTCCACCGGATCATGGCCGGCTTCATGATGCAGGGCGGTGACCCCAACGGCAACGGTACCGGCGGGTCCGACGGGACGATCCCCGGCGAGTTTTCCTCCAACGGCTGGGATAATCCCCTGTCCCACACCAGAGGGACCATCTCCATGGCCCGCAGCAACGACCCGGACAGCGCCAGCTCTCAGTTTTTCATCGTCCACCAGGACAGCACCTTCCTGGACGGGCAGTACGCCGCCTTCGGCGCGGTGACCGACGGCATGGACGTGGTGGACGCCGTCTGCGCCGCCGCAAAGCCCATCGACGACAACGGCACCATCCCAGCGGCGGAACAGCCCGTCATCGAGAGCATCACCATAACGACGGAGGAATGATTAAAAACTTTCCTTATTGAACGGCCCCCTTGTGTAAAGGGGGCTGTCGCCGCCGCTAGGCGGTGACTGGGGGATTGTCCTTCGTCTAACAGCAATCCCCCCGGCCCTGCGGGCCACCCCCCTTTGACAAGGGGATGCTTTGCATAAAGTATCGCCTGATGGCGATATGATGGCGGCAGCAGACCCATGTAAAAGAACTTTGATAGACACCTGGCCGCTTTTCCCGTATGCTGGCAGGGCAAGGAGGCGCGGAATATGGAACTTGGCGGCCAGATACGAAAAAGACGGCAGGCCCTGGGCCTTTCTCAGGAAGAGCTTGCGGAGCGGGTGTACGCCACCCGCCAGTCCGTCTCCAACTGGGAAAACGACCGGACCTGCCCGGATATCAAGAGCCTGCTGCTGTTGGCGGAGGTTTTTTCCGCGTCCCTTGACGATCTTGTCAAAGGAGATATCGCGGAAATGAAAAAGCAGATCGACGAGGAGGAAAAAGCGGCCTTCCGGCGGGACAGCGTTATTTTGACGGCGCTGTTCGCGGTCATGCTGGTCACATGCGTACCGCTGGCGATGCTGTGGCGGTGGCGGGGTCTGGCTGCATGGTCGGTCCTGGCCGGTGTGACGTTTGCCTGGTCGCTTCGGGTAGAGAAGTGGAAGAAAAAGTTCGACATCCAGACCTACAGGGAGATCGTGGCCTTCACAGAGGGCAAGACCCTCACCGAGATCGAAAAGGCCCGGGAGGCGGGCAAGCGACCCTACCAGAAAGCGCTGCTGGCCGTCGGGTCCGGGCTGCTGGGCCTGGTGGTGTCGATCATCGCGATGTGGCTCTGGCGGCGGTTTATGGAATGATGGTCTCTCCCCCAGTCAGCGCGGAGCGCTGACAGCCCCCTCGTCAGAGGGGGCCTTTTTATATGGTTCACCCTGCGAAAAAGCGCTGGCGGTAGGCGCGGGGCGTCAGGCCCGTGCGGGCCTTGAAGGCGCGGATGAAGTGGCTCTGGGAGCTGAAGGCCAGGATGGCACCGATGTCCGCGCAGGACCAGTCGGAGAACTTCAGCATGTTCTCCGCCGCCTCGATGCGCTTATCCAGCACGTAGTCCGAGATGGACCGGCCCGTCTCTTTCTTGAACAGCGTGGACAGATAGCTGGCCGTCAGGCCCGCCTGTGCCGCCAAGTCCGGGACCGTGATACGCTGGTGCAGGTGTTCGTAGATATAGTCCACGCACCGGGCCACAGGCCGGGAATAGGGCGTGCGCCGCGGGACCGCCTGTACCTCCTTCAGGTAGAACGCGAACATCTCCCGCCGCAGGGCCCGGATGGCCTCGATGCTGTCCAGCTCGTCCATGCGCAGGATGAAAAGGTCGCTGCTGTTGTAGGCCCGCTCCGGCTCCATCCCGGCCGCCATGGCCGTGCGGCAGGCCATGGTCGCGGACGCCACGAACAGATATTTGCAGTTGCGCACCGGGTCATTGGACACGTGCCCCGGCAGGTCCGAGGCGAAGATGCGCACCGATTCCTCCACCGTCCCCGGATCGCCGGCCCGCAGCATCTCGTACTGGCGCATGTCCTCCGCGTCGGTATGGTGCCGCTCGCCGGTCTCCCGGTGTATGTACTCCATGTACCGGAGCTTTTTCTCGTCCACCGTCATGGTGCTCATGCCGTCGCCCTCCTTTTGCAGTATTATCATGCCATAAATCGAATCAAAATGCAAGAATCGGCCCGTTTTTTCTGGCATAATGCAGCCAAAGAAAAAACAAGGAGGGCATGACCCATGAAAAAACTCTGCAAGCTGACCAGGAAGATGCGCAGGCTCCAGACCCTGGACGCCGGCCGCCAGCAGTTCGCGCCCCTGGCGCGCCCCGCCGCCTACGTGTTCGTGAACAACATCTCGCTCCCCGTGGCGTGATTTAGCCGCACACATGGTGCGCCTACGGCGCGATCAAACTATCTCTCCTTCCGTCGCGGCTTGCGCCGCGCCACCTCCCTCGTCAGAGGGAGGCTTTTTTTAATGAATTTTCCTATTTAAAAAGGCCCCCTCTGACGAGGGGGCTGTCAGCGCCTCCGGCGCTGACTGGGGGAGAGAAAAGGGCGCGTCTTTCGACGCGCCCAAAAATCTTATTTCGTGTACTTCAAACTATTGCTCGCTTTGTACGGTCCCAGCAGCGTCTTCTTATCATTCTCACAACAGCGCACCGTGAACGTATACGTCACGCCGTTCTTGAGATACTTTGCCGCTCTTGTGTAGCTCGTGGCGGTGGTGGTCCCTATTTTCTTCCAGCCACCGTTACCTTCCTTGTAGTACACCATATACCGTGGCGAACCTGTGATCTTATTCCACGTCACCTGAATGCCGCCGGCCACCTTGGCGATCTTCACCGTGGGCGCGGCCAGCTGTGCGGTGTACGTGATGCTGTTGCTGGCCTTGTACGGTCCAAGCATGGTCTTTTTATCATTGGCGCAGCAGCGGACGGTGAACTGGTAGGTCGCACCACTCTTGAGGTACTTGGCGGCCCGCGTGTAGGTGGTAGATGTCGTGGTTCCGATCTTTGTCCACCCGCCATTATTCTCCTTGTAATAGACCATATACCGCGGCGCACCGTCGATCTTGTTCCAGGACACTTTGATACCGTCCGACGCCTTCTCGATCTTCACGGTGGGAGCGGCAAGGTCAACGGTGTACTTGACGCTGTTACTGGCCTTATAGCCGCTGAGCATAGTCTGCTTGTCATTGGCACAGCACCGGACAGCAAACTGGTATGTCGCGCCATTTGTGAGGTACTTTGCCGCACGGGTGTACACTGTGTCGGTGGTGGTGCCGATCTTCGTCCAAGCGCCGCCGTTTTCGCGGTAATAGACCATGTACCGCGGCGAACCGGTAATTTTATTCCAAGACACCTTGATACCGTCGGAAACCTGGCTGATGGTCACAGTGGGCGCGGCAAGATTAGGCACAGCCGTGGCCTGGGGCTTAGGCGTCGCCGTGGGCTTGGGCGTGTTTGTGGGCGTAGTGCCGCCGGGTGCTTTGCCAATGGATTCAAATTTAAAGCCGAAATTGTTCGCGTAACGCTCTGCCGTAGAATCGGTATAGCCCCTGACAACTGTCGTATCGGATACACCAAGGGTGGTTGGAGTAGGGGCAATTTTGCATTTTGCGTTCATGATCGTGATATTGGCAAGGGACGTGCAGCTGATAAACGCCCATTCCTCGATCATGGTCACGCTGGCCGGGATCGTCATGCTGGTAAGGTTATCACAGCCATCAAAGGCACCTGCTCCGATTTTGGTAACGCTATCAGGGAGCGTCACGCTCGTCAAGGCGGTGTAGGAAAACGCCTGCAGTTCTATGGTCTTTACGCTGTCAGGTATCGTAACATTTGTCAGATATACGCAGTCGGAAAATGAATGTGACCCGATACACGTCACACTATTCGGGATAGTTACATTGGTAGCAGAACCCTGATATCTTAAAAGAATCCCATTGACGATCGCAAATTCACCTTGCGCTGCCAGCCAAGGTGTATTTCTAAACGAATGGCCCTCGATGCTGGTCACGCTGGCCGGGATCGTCACACTGGCCAAGGATGTGCAGTTTTCAAACGCAGCGTCCCAAATTTTAGTCACGTTGCTGGGGATCGCCATGCTCGTAAGATGCTTGCAGTTCCTAAAGGCGCTATAATTGATCGTCTTTACTGTATTTGGAATAGCATAGGAAGTCGCTGTCTTACCATGTGGATAGCAGATCAGTTCTGTCATATCCTTGCTGAACAGCACACCGTCCACAGAGGTATAGCGCTCGCTGCCGCTATCCACATAGATATCTGTCAAGCTAGCGGCATTAAATGCGTCGGCGGTAACAATGTCGGTCACACTGGCCGGGATCGTGATGCTTGTCAAGCTGTCACAACCAGTAAATGCGAGATCTCCGATAGTGGTCACTCCGTCTGGGAGCGTCACATTGGTCAGGGACAGGCAGTCGCGAAACGCATACGCCCCAATGCTGGTCACACCCGATTGGATGATGACTGTCGTGATCTGCTCTTTTATGTCAGACCACGGTCCACCCTGCCAATCATAATCCTTCATTGCCCCCGTGCCGGAGATGGTGAGCGTATCCCCGGCAAAAGACCAGGTGACGTTGTCCCCGCAGTTGCCGGACGTGGCCGCTGTCTCCGGCTCCGTCTCCGGTTCCTCCACTACTTCCTCCGGTTCCTCGACCAGCTCCTCCGCTTCGACGACTTCCGCTGCCTCCACGGGCTCTTCCGCCACGACTGGTTCCTCCGCCGTGACGACTTCTTCCTCCGCGAACGCCGGTGCCGCCAAAGAGAACACCGCCGCCAGCGCCAGGAGCATACACAATCCGCGCTTTGCCATAGTGCTATACCGTTCCTTTCTTTTTTGTTCCCGGCAGTCGGGTCCGGGGCGTTGCCGCCCGCGGACCTTCCCACCGGGATAAACAAAAGACGGCGCAGGGAAACTTCCCTACACCGTGGAACGACAGCACTGCCCCATCACGAGCCGCAAAC
>CANQKA010000022.1 GCA_947624395.1 uncultured Oscillospiraceae bacterium | reverse complement strand
TACTTCACCGTGGGCCGGTAGCGGTATTGGAGGCTCGACTTCACGCTCATGGTCATGGAGTTGGGCGTGATGAAGGGCACCAGCGCCCGGTCCGCGTCCAGTATCTCGCTGATCTGCCGAAAGATGTCCTGCACCCGGCGCTCCGGGGTCATCAGGTCCGTGTACTCGGCCAGTATCTGGTTCACCAGCGCGGAGCGGTTCGTGCCCATCCGGTGGGCCAGGTCGTCCACCGCCTGGACCACGTCGTCCGAGAGCATCAGGCTGTACAGGGTCTTCTTCATTCTCTCTCACCTCAGAGGTTATTGTACAACGGGATATGAAATTTGTCAAGCGATTTATATAAATTAGAGGAAAGATTTTGTTTTAGCTTGCGCTTTTTCGTTGTCCGTGATACACTCAGGGCATCAAATAGGATTTGAGGTGAAAAGATGATATCTGCTGCCTGCTGAAAGCTTTGGCATGACGGGAAAAAATATCCCGGCGGCGGGAGCCGCTTTGTCGTCATGCCGGCCTGCGGGAGCGGATCTTCTTTTCAACTGACATACCGGCATGGTCTGGCCATGCCCTCCGTCGGCTGTGGGAAAAGCTTCCCGCGGCCGATTCTGATTTTTAAGGAGGCATGACCTATGTCATTGATCGACGTTTCCAACCTGTCCTTCGCCTACGACGGGGGCTATGACTACATCTTCCGGGACGTGAGCTTTCAAATCGATACGGACTGGCGGCTGGGCTTCACGGGCCGGAACGGCCGGGGCAAGACAACGTTTTTGAAACTGCTGATGGGCGAATATGACTATCAGGGAAGCATATCCGCGTCCGTGGACTTTGAGTACTTCCCATACCCGGTGCCGGACCGGTCCGCAGACACCGCCGACGTGCTGGCCGGGGTATGTCCGGACGCGCCGGGGTGGAAGCTCCGGCGGGAGCTGGGCCGGCTGGGCGTGGACGAGGGCGTTTTATACCGGCCATTCTCCACGCTGTCCAACGGGGAGCAGACCAAAGCGCTGCTGGCGGCGCTGTTTCTTCGGGAAAACGCGTTTTTGCTGATAGACGAGCCCACCAACCACCTGGACATGCGGGGGCGGGCGCTGGTGAGCGAGTATCTGGCCGGGAAAAAGGGCTATATCCTGGTCAGCCACGACCGGGCATTTTTGGACGGGTGCGTGGACCACATCCTGTCCATCAACCGGGCCGATATCCAGGTGTGCAAGGGCAATTTCTCCACCTGGTGGGACAATAAGCAGCGCCAGGACCGGTTCGAGACCGAGCAGAACGACAGGCTGAAAAAGGAGATCAAACGCCTGAAGGCCACGGCGCGGGAAAAAGCGGACTGGTCCGGCACGGCGGAGCGGCGTAAGACGGGGATCGACCGGAACAAGGTGGACAACGTGAAGGGCTGGCGGCCCATGCAGGGGGCAAAGGCCAAAAAACAGATGAGCCGTGCCAAGGCCATTGAGAGCCGCCAGGAGAGGGCCGTGGAGGAAAAGTCAAAGCTCTTAAAAAACATCGACACGGCGGAGGACTTGAAAATATCTCAGCTTTCCTACCACAGCCCCAGGCTGCTGTATTTGAAGGACGTGACGATAGACTACGGCGACGGGCCGGTGTGCCCGCCGGTGAGCTTCACGTTGGAGCGAGGCGACCGGGTGGCGGTCCAGGGCCAAAACGGGGCGGGCAAGTCCAGCCTCCTGAAACTGGTCTGTGGAGAGGATATCCCATACGCCGGTGTGTTCCAGCGGGGCGGCGGGCTGGTGATATCCCGGGTGCCCCAGGACGTGTCGGACCTGACCGGTTCCCTGCGGGACTACGCCGAGGCGGCGGGCGTGGACGAGAGCCTGTTTCTGGCCATCCTGCGCAAGCTGGACTTTGAGCGGGGCCAGTTTGAAAAGGACATGGGCGACTTCTCCGCCGGACAGAAGAAAAAGGTCGTATTGGCCCGGAGCCTGTGCGAAAAGGCACACCTGCACGTGTGGGACGAGCCCATGAACTATATCGACGTACTCAGCCGGATGCAGCTGGAAGCGCTGCTGTTGGAATTTCGGCCCACCATATTGTTCGTAGAGCACGACCGGGCGTTCTGCGAGAAGATCGCAACGAAAACGGTGGAGCTGTGAGGGGTTTTAAATATCTCTCCCTCAGTCAGCGCCGAAGGCGCTGACAGCCCCCTCGTCAGAGGGGGCCTTTTTAAAAGGAAAACGCCTCCCTCGTCAAGAGGGAGGCGGATCTTGTATGCTGGCGTTATCAGCCGGTGGAGCTGCCGATGACCTGGCCGATGTTGCGCTCGTCCTGGGCCAGGGTCATGATGGTGGTGCGCAGGTTCGCCATGGCGTTCACGTCGCAGGCGTGGTTGGTGCCCACCATCTGCTGGACCGTGTCGCCGGTGAAGACGATGATGGGACCGGACTGGTCGGACAGCGTGACGAACACGGTTATGTCATCGCCTATGGGGGCGGTGGTCTCCGCGGCGGCGTTGATGGAGGTGACCTGCTGGATGAAGGCGTTGGCCGTGTCCCCGTCCAGGGTCAGGTAGCCGTGCTGGCCCTGGATGTTATAGTCCACGTACACGCCCAGGACCGTGATGCCCTCCAGCTGGCCGTTGGCGGCGGCCTGGGCCTGACCGATGTCCTCCCGCATGCCGGCGATGGCCCCGCCGGAGAAGGTGGGCACGGTGCTCTCAGGCAGTATCGTGACGCTGGGCAGCTCGTCCACGCCGTCCAGCCAGTAATAGACCGGGCCGTAATCGGCGGAGGCCGTCACGGCAAGACAGGGGCCGGTGAAGGTGAAGGTCACGTAGCTCTCGTCCGGCATGGTGAAGATGTAGTCCGTGGTCTGGGTCAGGTCGATGTTCTGGTCGGGGCTGTCCTCCACCCGCACCACGGAGGCGTTGGCCAGCAGGTCGAACACGTGGCGCACCACCGCCGGGTCGCGGGAGGCCAGGGTGGCGCCGCCGTTGGACCGGCGGCCAATGGAAACGGGGGTGTTGACGTCAAAGTTGTCGGCAAAGGCCCGGACCGTGTCGCTGAAATACAGGTCGAACACGTCAAAGTCCCCGCCGTAGCCGGGGAAGGCCATGCCAAAAAGGCCATCCCCGCCGGTGACGGTGTACAGGCCGGTGCTCAGGCTCAGGCAGCCGTTCACAAAGGTTATCACGTACATGCTGCCGTTGTCCATGGTGAAGGTGTACGTGGTCCCGCCGGCGGCCGGGGCCTCCCCGGCGCGGCCGGTGACGGTCATGGTCCGCAGCGCGTCGCAGGCGGCGATGATGGAGATCCGGTCGAATACCGGAGAGGCAAAGCCGCCCTCGTCGGTGCGGATGCTCAGAGCCACGGGGGTGTCGTCATAGTAGTTGGCGGCGAAATCGCTCCAGCGCAAAAACGTGAACAGGTCCTGCTCCCGGAAAACGTCTTCCGGCTCCGGCGTCCGGGCCGCGTCCCCGGTCCTGTCGGCGGCGGAGGCGTCCCCCGGCATGAGGCTCACAAAATGGCCGCAGGCGGTCAGGCTCAGGCACAGCGCCAAAGCCATAAGCGCGGCCAGCGTCCTTCTCATATCGTCAAGTCTCCCTTCCCGGTAGAGCGTGGTATTCAACGGGGATAGTATAGCACGACATGCGGATACTGTCAAAAAGAGCACCGACGCGAAGCCCGATAGGGCGAGCCCGCGTCGTCGATGCACGCCAGCCAGGTCTGCCTTTGCCGCAAAGCGGCAAAGCTCGAATGGCGGCGGCATCTCCTCTTCCCAAAAGGCAGGCTTGCCTTTTGGGAACCCTGAAGCCGCGCGTGAAGTCGAAATCCGCTGTGCGACAGGATCTCGACTTCCTGCGAGGGGGAATTCACTTTCCCCTCGCAGTTTAAAATAAAGCAAAATGACATTCGCCGGAGCAAAGCGAACTTTGCTCCGGCGAGGCCCGCCCTGCCGTGGGGGCCAGATTTGTAACCTGCACAACTTGGCAGGTGGGTCGCCTCGTGACGGTTTCTGTGCTTCCAACATCCGGCATAAGCCGGGAGGCCTGCGCTCCGCCGCCATATATGGCGTCCCTTATAAGAGATGTGGGTCCAACCGGGCCCTTGAAACCACGAACAGGGCAGGTTTCGTGACAGTTATTATTATGCGGTCAGTCCTCCGGTGTTTCTTCTTCCTCGGAAAAGACCTGCTCCATATAATAGTCGTAGACACGCTGGAGGGTATCGTCGTCATCCACGGAGACGAACTGCTCCTCCCCGTCCACTTCCTCCACCCGGAGTATCACAAAGCCGTAGTCCGGGTCGTCCTCGTCCATGTCGGCGGGCAGGAAGACCATGTATTCCTGGCCCTCGAATTCCAGGGTGCTCAGGTGCTCCAGTTCGTACTCGTTGCCCTCGTCGTCCTCGATGGTGACGTAGTTGGGGCCGAAGTCGCTGTCCATGGGCGTGACCTCCTGTGTTTTCGTCTGGCTCTATTCTAAAGCCTGACGGGCCGGATTGCAAGAGGAAAAAATGGGATTTTCCCGCGCTTATGAAAACACGCCCAGGTCGGCCAGCACGCTCAAAAGGCTGGCCGCCGCGAAAAGCATCAACAGCGCGCACAGCGCGATCTTCAGCCGCAGCTTTCTCATATGCACCCTCCCTGCCGCCGCAGGCGGCATTGGGAGTATGTCCAAACCGGGGCGTTTGCATGCGGGCAGAAAGAAGTTTCGTTTTCTTTGCAAATGGGATATACAATTTGGAAAAATGGTGTTATAATAACCATAACTGTAATTTTTCGTAAACATTGTAAACGATGCTCAGAAAACGCGGAGGAGCGAGCGTGGATATATTCCGGAAGATCAAAGACACATACGAGCGGGCCCACGCCTGGTGGACGGACAGGAAGCACCGCCGGACCCGGCGCCGTGTGGCCGCCGCGGCGGATACGGCGGCCGCCGGTACGGGCTTTGTGCTGCGCACCGGTGTGAAGGTGGCGGTGACGGCGCTTCTGGTGTTCGTCACCACGGGCATGATATTGGCCTGCATCTTCGCGGTGTTCGTGAAAAACTGCCTGAACGAGGAACTGGAGCTGACGCCGGAGGAGCTTTCCAGCAGCCTTTCCAGCCACATTTGGGTGGAGAGCAGCCCCGGCAGCAACGACTGGCGGGAGCTGGAAGTTTTATACGCCACGGAAAACCGCCAGTGGGTGGACTATGAGCAGATACCCCTGGACATGGAGCACGCGGCCGTGGCCATCGAGGATAAGCGGTTTTACACCCACAAGGGCGTGGACTGGTGGCGGACCATCGGCGCGTTCGGCAACATGTTCCTGAACATGAGCGATACGTTCGGCGGCTCCACCCTGACCCAGCAGCTTATAAAGAACCTGACCGGCAAAAAAGAGGTCACCGTCCAGCGAAAGCTGTTGGAGATGTTCCGGGCCCTGGAATTTGAGAAGAAATACACCAAGCAGGAGATCGTCACCTGGTACCTGAACGAGATATACCTGAGCGAGGGCTGTTACGGCGTGGGCTCGGCGGCCCGGGAATACTTCGGCAAGGAAGTGTGGGAGCTGGACCTGGCCGAGTGCGCCAGCCTCATCGGCATCACCAACAACCCCTCCCTGTACGACCCCTATATCGGCCCGGAGAGCCGCCAGCGCAATAAAGACCGGCAGGAGCTCATACTCTTTAACATGTACGACCAGGGGTATATCGACAAGGCGCAGTACGACGCCGCCGTGGCGGAGCAGCTGCACTTCCGCCGGGCCGAGGGCGAGGCGCGGGAGATACCCATCCACTCTTACTATGTGGACTCGCTGATCTGGGACCTGGTGGCGGACCTGGCCGAGGCAAGAGGCATCTCCGAGGACCTGGCGGAGACGCTGATCTACAACGGCGGGTACAATATTTATTGCTGCATGGACCCCCGTGTCCAGGGCATCATCGACGATATCTACCAGAACACCGGCAACCTGCCCAGCGCGTCCTATAACCCCACCGGGCAGAAGCTCAGCTCCGCCATCGTGGTCATCGACGTGAACGACGGCTCCATCGTGGGCCTGGCGGGGGACACCGGCGTGAAGACCGGCAGCTTCACGGACAACTACGCCACCCGCTCCGACCACGCCCGGCGGCCCGGCTCGTCCTTCAAGCCCGTGGCGGTGTACGGCCCGGCGCTGGACCTGGGCCTGATCACCCAGCAGACCATGGTCAACGACTCCCCCAACATCCGTCTGCGGGGCACAAGCTGGTACCCCAAGAACGACGGCGGCGGGTACAGCGGCTGGATATCCATCCGCAGCGCGCTTGTCGCCTCCCGGAACACCGTGGCGGCCCAGGTGCTGGACCGCATCGGCCTGCAGGCGTCCTGGAACTACCTGACCGAGCGCTTCGGCTTCACGTCCCTGGTCCGGGACCACCTGGACAAGGATACGGGCAATACGGTGTCCGACTTCGATTACGCGCCCCTGGCCCTGGGCCAGCTGAGCTACGGCATCACGCCTCGGGAAATGGCCCAGGCGTTCACCGCCTTCGCCCACGACGGCATCATGAGCCGGGGCCGGACCTATTCGCTGGTCACCGACAACGACGGGATGGTGGTGCTGGACAATCCCGCGGACCAGCACGTGGCGGTGAAGGCCAACACGGCCTATAACATCGCCGACATGCTCCAGTCGGCCGTCCGCAACGGCACCGGTACCATGGCCTACTTTGGCAGCACCGCCGTGGCCGGCAAGACGGGCACCACCAGCAACAACCAGGACCGGTACTTCACCGGCTTCACCCGCTATTACTCGGCGGCGGTCTGGACGGGCTACAAATACCCGGCCACCATGCACTTCTATTCCAACCCGGCGGGCCAGATCTGGCGGAGCGTCATGAGCCGTATCCACGAGGGCCTGCCCTGGCTCAGCTTCCCCGAGCCGTCCGTAGGCGGCGGCGGGACCCTGTGGGGCGACGCCCAGCCCAGCGAGGAGCCTTCTGATACGCCGGCGCCCACCGAGGAACCGCCTCCCGAAATGCAGCAGCCGGAGGAGATACCGCCGGAGGTCATATTGCCGCCCGGTGGCCAGGATATGCCGGCGGCCACGGATGTGCCCGTGATAACGGACGTACCGGTCATTACAGACCCGCCGGTGATAACGGATGCGCCGGTGATCACGGACGTGCCGGTGGTGCCGGACTGGCCCACGGTCACGGACCAGCCCGCCGCGCCGGACCAGCCGGAAATGCCGGTGGCGCCGGAGGTACCGTAAAAAAGAGACAGATGCAAAGACCGCTTTCCTTCCCGTCTTTTTTGGGGAGGAGAGCGGGTTTTTTGCAAAAAATTTTCTGTTACCAGGTTGACATATAAGATACAATATGTTACAATCAGGTTACAAATGCCTATGGAGGTATGGACTATGGCCGACAAGAAGACCGCCGCCCTGCAATACAAGGGCCATCCCCTGCGCCGGAAAGACAATCTGATATACTTCGGCAGCATGGCGGAAAAATACATCATCATGCTTCAGATCCTGGATACCAAGAAGGTGAAGGACCTGGACGTGGCCACCAAGGTGTCCGTGCAGCTGCAGCTGACGGACCCGGATCTGAAGAGCCGGGACCGGGTGGTGAAAAAGAGCGAAAAGGACAGCCTGTACGCGGCCATGGACGTGGCAAGCGTGTGGCTGGACCGGGCGCTCAGCACGCGGTAAGATGAAAAAAGGCATTTCTATACCGGCCATATTGCGCACGGGCGTGGTGGTGGTCATCCTGCTGTGCCTCATGGCCGCCATGGGCGCGTCGGACGCGCTGGCGGACAGCGGGGCCGGGACCGTCACCGCCTCGGCATTGAACATGCGCGCCGAGCCCAATACGGCCAGCGCCGTGGTCACGTGCGTGCCAAGAGGTACGGTGGTGCTGGTGCTCAGTTCCTCCGACGGATGGTATAAGGTCCAGTACCAGGGCCAGAGCGGGTATATGAGCGGGGAGTATCTCGCCTTTTCCTCCAACGCCGACGGGGCCTTCGGCACCGGAAGCGTGACGGGCAACTATGTGAACGTCCGGTCCGGGCCGGGTACGGGCTACGCGGTGCTGGGCAGCGTGAACAAGGGCCAGAGCTTCTCCGTCACCGGCGTGTCCGGCGGGTGGTATAAGATAAGCTATAACGGCGCGACGGCCTATATCTCCGGGGAGTATATGGACCTGGGCGGCAGCACGGCTACGGCTGCAACTCCCGCGCCGGCCGCGACCAAGACGGAAAGTCAGGGTACGGGTGTGATAACCGGTAATTACGTGCGCATGCGCTCCGGTCCCTCCACGGGCTATGCCGTGCTGGGTACATACAACGCGGGGGCCAAGATGACCATCACGGGCCAGTCCGGGGACTGGTACGCCGTCAGCTGCGACGGGAAAAACGGGTATGTGTACAAGCAATACCTGTCCCAGTCCGGCGTCACCGCCAATGTGACGAGCATGGACAGCACCCCCGCGTGGACCACCGCCGGGGTGAACCTGCGGGAGGGGCCGTCCACGGCCTACACCAGTAAGCAGGTGCTCCCCGCCGGGACAAGCGTCACCCTAACCGGCAAGTCCGGCCAGTGGTACCAGGTCTCTTATGGCGGCGTGGGCGGATTTATCTATCAGGATTATGTGACGACCGAGACGGCGTCCGCGCCGGCGTCGTCCAACGTCACCGCCATCACCGCCGAGGCGGGCGAAAAGATCGTGGCGGAAGCCAAGAAGTATCTGGGCGTGCGGTATGTCTACGGCGGGACAAGCCCCTCCGGCTTTGACTGCTCCGGGTTCGTGTACTACGTGTACCGCCAGTGCGGCTACTCCATCACCCGCACCGCCACCGCGCAAAACTCCGTGGGCGCGAAAGTGGACCGGGCCAATATGCAGCCGGGGGACATCATCATCTTCCTGAACGGCGCTCGCAGCGCCATCGGCCACGCGGGGCTGTACATCGGCAACGGCCAGTTCATCCACGCGTCCTCCGGCGGCGGGAAGGTCATGATATCCAGCCTGTCCGAGAGCTATTATAATACCAGGTTCTATAGCGCAAGACGGGTGGTCAAGTGAAAAGCAAAGAAGGATGCAGGGGGTGCATCCTTCTTTTTATGTATATGTATAATTTCTCTCCCCCAGTCAGCGCCAAAGGCGCTGACAGCCCCCTCGTCAGAGGGGGCCGTTGAGAAAGGAAGAGGATTTAAATAATTCTCTCCCCCAGTCAGCGCGGAGCGCTGACAGCCCCCTCGTCAGAGGGGGCCTTTGAGAAAGGAAGTTTTACAGCTCCCGGGATTCGTACCAGCGGACGGAGAGGGACCAGCTGGCGAGGAATATCAAAACGGGGATGAGCGCTGCCAGGGCCACAAGTATCGGCGTGGGCGGCATGGGCAGGGCGACGTTCTTCATGTTGATGAGCCCGCCTATCGCGCCGCCTACGCCGGCCACCACGAACACCACCATGCCGATATAGATGACCCGGCCCTTGGCGCTGCCCCAGCGAAACAGGGGCGGCAGGCTCACGGCGGGGGCCAGCAGCCCCACGGCCAGCATCAGCACCGTCTGGACCGCCTCGCGGGGCCAGGGCATCCGGCCAAGAGCCGCCAGCACGGCAAAGAGCAGGGCGAACAGGGCCCAGGTGGCGCCGAAACAGGCCAGGGTGAAGACGTATTTTTCCGTCACCTGGTCCCGACGGGTGCAGGGCATGGTCTGGGCGCAGATATTCCAGCGACTGGCCTCGTCCAGCTGCAAAAGGCTCATGCCGATCATGGAGCACAGAAATACCGCGTACATGGGGAAGAAGACGCTCGGGGTATCATTGGGGCCGGAGAAAAGCGCGCAGGCCAGCGCCACGACCAGAAAGACGGCGTAAAACTTGAAATTGATCCACAGTTGATAGAGATCGGCCAACAACAGCGCTTTCATTGCAGATCCTCCTTTACCAGCAGCACGAACAGCTCCTCGATGGTCACGGGCTTCAATTGCGTCCCGGCGGGGGCCGCGTCCCGGCGGATAAGCGCTTCCGCGCTGTAGGGCGTCAGGCGCTTGCCCAGAACGGTCCGGGGGTCCAGCGCGTCCAGGGTGTTCCGGTCGCATTGCAGGATGCCGTATTCTTCTAAAAGCCGGTCCTTTTCCTCGCACAGCAGGAGCTTCCCCTTGTGCAAAAAGGCGATGTAATCGCACAGCTTTTCCAGGTCGCTGACGATGTGGGAGCTTATGAGGATGGAGCAGGCCGGGTCACGGGTGAAGTCGGAGAAGATGTCCACCACCTCGTCCCGCACCACCGGGTCCAGCCCGCCGGTGGGTTCGTCCAGAATGAGCAGCTTGGCCCGGTGGCTCAGGGCCCCGGCGATGCCCAGCTTCATCTTGTTGCCACGGGAAAGAGTGGAGAATTTCTTGTCCGTGGGCACGTGCATGTCGTGAAGATAGCGCTCGTAAAGCGGCATGTCCCAATGTTCATAGGCCGCCGCCAGGACCTTGCCCATCTGCGTGGCGGTCAGGCCGGCGGGGTAGCCCACGTCGTCCAGCACCACGCCGATGTCCTGCTTCACGGCCCGCATGTCCGGCCCTGCGGGCGCGCCCAGCACCGTGGCAGCGCCGCCGTCCGGCTTCGTAAGGCCCAGCAGCAGACGGATGGCGGTTGTCTTGCCGGCTCCGTTCTCCCCCACCAGACCCATGATGCACCCGCTGGGGAGCGTCAGGTCCAGAGGGCCAAGGGTGAAGTCCCCGTAGGTTTTCGTCAGGGCCCGTGTCTCAATGGCGTTCATGTGTTTCCGTCCCCCTCCATGATGTCCAGCATATCCAGTATGTCCTTTCTCTCCAGGCCGCAAAGCGCCGCCAGCCGCAGCGCCTCCGCCAGGTGGGATTCCAGCTGCCGCAGGTGTTCCTCCCGCAATAGCTCCGTGTTCTTCGGCGCGACGAAACAGCCCTTGCCCGCCACGGTGTAAATGAGGCCGTCCCGCTCCAGCTCGTCGTAGGCCCGCTTCGTCGTTATCACGCTGATGCGCAGGTCCTTGGCCAGAGCGCGGATGGAGGGCAGAAGTTCGTCCTCCCCCAGCGCGCCGCTGATGATCTGGGCCTTCAATTGGGCGTAGATCTGCTCGTATATGGGCGCGCCGCTCTTGTTGTCGATGAAAATAGTCATGACTTTTCCTCGCGTTTGAACTGTTCATATACAGTATATACAGTAAGCACAGTTTTGTCAAGCCCTGAATATAAAAAAGTTGCCGCCCGGTCAGGGCGGCGGTTTGATTTGGCGGCTTGCGCCACATCCATATGGAAAGCCCCCTTTGTCAAGGGGGGTGGGCGCCGCTCGCGGCGCTCGGGGGGATTGCTGTAAGACAACGTTACAATCCCCCAGTCACCGCCTAGCGGCGGCGACAGCCCCCTTTACACAAGGGGGCCGTCCATAATGTGCGCCTGCGGCGCAATTAAATATCTCTCCTTCCGACGCGGCGAAGCCGCGCCACCTCCCTTCGGGGCCCCCAAAAGGCACGCCTGCCTTTTGGGGAGAGGAGGAGCCGCAGGCTATCCGGGGTTTGCCGCTTGCGGCAAATCACGGCCTAGCCATGCGTGCGACCACGACAATCCCCCAGTCAGCGCCAAAGGCGCTGCCAGCCCCCTTTACACAAAGGGGCCGTCCATAATGTGCGCCTGCGGCGCGATTTAAATGTCTCTCCCCCAGTCAGCGCCAAAGGCGCTGACAGCCCCCTCGTCAGAGGGGGCCTTTTTTATATGTATTTTCCTTTATTAGCTCATGTTGGCCTGGGCGGCGGTGATGATGGCCATGGAGTAGACTTCTTCGGCGTTGCAGCCGCGGGAGAGGTCGTTGATGGGGGCGTTCAGGCCGCGGAGGATGGGGCCGTACGCCTCAAAGCCGCCAAGACGCTGGGCTATCTTATAGCCGATGTTGCCGGCGTTGATGTCCGGGAAAATAAACGTGTTGGCATAGCCGGCCACCCGGTCGTTGGGGCACTTGGTCTGGGCCACGATGGGGCTCACGGCCGCGTCGAATTGGAGCTCGCCGGTGATGGGCACGGTGGGCATCAGGGCCTTCACCCGCTCGGCGGCGTTGCGCATCCGGTCCACGTCCTCGCCGGCGCCGGAGCCGAAGGTGGAGTAGCTCAAAAAGGCCACCTTGGGGTCCACGCCGAACATGCGGGCGCACTTGATGGTCTCGGTGGCGATCTCCACCAGGTCGTCCTCGCTGGGGTGGATGTTGATGGCGCAGTCGCCCATGGCAAGCACGGTGCTGTCGCCGGTGGCGGAGGGGTGGACCATGATGAAGCAGGAGGACACGATCTTGTTCTCCGGCCGGGTCTTGATGAGCTGCAGGGCGGGGCGGACGGTGTCGGCCGTGGAATATGTAGCGCCGCCAAGCAGGGCGTCCGCCTGACCGGTGGCCACCAGCATGGTGCCGAAGTAGTTGCGGTGGGTCAGAGCCTCGGCGCACTGCTCACGGGTCATCTTGCCCTTGCGCAGCTCCGCCATCTTGTCCACCATCATGTCCATGTCCCGGTACTCTTTCGGGTCGATGATCGTGGCGCCGCGGATATTGTACCCGGCCCGCTGGGCGGCGGTCAGTATCTCGATCTCGTTGCCCATCAGGATGGGCGTCAAAAATGTGCCGGAAAGCAGCCGTGCGGCCGCTTCCAAAATGCGCGGGTCGCTGCCCTCGGTGAAGACGATCTTGCGGGGACGGGCGCGGAGCGAATCGATCAATGTCTGAAAGGTAAACATGCCTCTGACCTCCTTATATAATACACTTTCTCATGCGCCGCAGCGCTTTACTTCATGATAGCACCGGGGTATGGAAATTTCAAGTTTCTGTTTACAAAATTTGCCCCGTCGGGTATAATACGCATTGTTATCATTTCACAGGAGGACGGCGCACCATGAGCGAGCGGCAGTTTTGCGCGAATCTGTCCCGCCTGCGGCGGGAAAAGGGCGTGAGCCAGCGGAAGGCGGCATCGGACCTGCAAATATCCCAGGCGCTGTTGAGCCACTACGAAAACGGCGCACGGGAGCCGGGACTGGCCTTCGTGTGCAGGGCGTGCGATTATTACGGCGTCACGGCGGACTTTTTGCTGGGCCGGACCGGCGACGAGGCCCGCACCCGGTTGACCCCGGAGAGCATGCGGCAGCTGGCCGATCAGCTCCGGCAGATCGCCGACCAGGCGGAGAGCTGCATATGAAAGAACAGAACATACGAAATTTCTCCATCATCGCCCATATCGACCACGGCAAGTCCACCTTGTCCGACCGGCTCATAGAGCTTTGCGGCGCGGTGGAGTCCCGGCTGATGGAGGACCAGATACTGGACAACATGGACCTGGAGCGGGAACGGGGCATCACCATCAAGGCCCGAGCCGTGACGCTGAACTGGAAGGATTATCAGCTGAACCTTATCGACACGCCGGGACACGTGGACTTCAACTATGAGGTCAGCCGGAGCCTGGCCGCCTGCGAGGGGGCGGTGCTGGTGGTGGACGCCAGCCAGGGCGTGGAGGCACAGACCCTGGCCAATACCTACCTGGCCCTGGACCATGACCTTGAGATACTCCCCGTTATCAATAAGATCGACCTGCCCGCCGCCGACCCGGCCAGGGTCAAGACGGAGATCGAGGACATCATCGGCATCCCCGCCATGGACGCGCCGGAGATATCCGCCAAAAACGGCGTCAATATCCAGGCTGTGCTGGATGATATCATCCAGCGGGTGCCGGCTCCAAAAGGCGACGCCAACGGGCCGCTGAAGGCGCTGGTGTTCGACAGCCAGTACGACAGCTACCGGGGCGTGATCGTGCTGGTGCGGCTCATGGACGGGGAGCTGCGCCGGGACATGGACGTGAAGTTCATGGCCACCGGGGCGGTGTACAAGGTGGTGGAGGTGGGCCATCTGCTGCCAACCCGGCTGGAAAGCTGCGAGAGCCTGCAGGCCGGCGAGGTGGGGTATTTCACCGCCAGCATCAAAAATGTCCAGGATACACGCATCGGCGATACGGTGACCGGTGCGGAACGGCCCGCCGGCGAGCCGCTGCCCGGTTACCGGCCCGCCCGGAGCATGGTCTACTGCGGCATATACACCGAGGATGGCAGCAAGTACCCGGACCTGCGGGACGCGCTGGAAAAGCTGCAATTGAACGACGCCAGCCTGTCATTTGAGCCGGAATCGTCGGCGGCGCTGGGGTTCGGGTTCCGGTGCGGCTTTTTGGGCATGCTGCATCTGGAGATCATTCAGGAGCGGTTGGAGCGGGAGTTCGATCTGGATCTGGTGACCACGCTGCCGTCGGTGATATACGAGATCGAGATGACCGACGGGACCGTGAAATACGTGGACAACCCGCACAATTACCCGGACGTGTCCAGCATTTTGGAGGCTCGGGAGCCGTACGTGAAGATGAGCATCATCACGCCCCAGGAGTTCGTGGGGAACATCATGCCCCTGTGCCAGGACAGGCGAGGGGTGTACGAGGGGATGCAATATCTGGACCAGCGGCTGGTGGAGCTGACCTACGAGATGCCCCTGGGGGAGATCATCTACGACTTCTTCGACACGCTCAAGGCCCGCACAAAGGGCTACGCCTCCATGGACTATGAGTTTTCCTGCTACAAGCCATCGGAGCTGGTGAAGGTGGACCTGCTGCTGAACGGCGAGGCGGTGGACGCGCTGAGCCTCATCGCCCACAAGGATAAGGCCTATCCCCGGGCACGGCGGCTGTGCGAGAAGCTCAAGGAGAACATACCGAGGCAGCTTTTCGAGGTCCCTATCCAGGCGGCTATCGGCGGCAAGATCATCGCCCGGGAGACGGTGAAGGCCCTGCGGAAGGACGTGCTGGCCAAGTGCTACGGCGGCGATATCAGCCGAAAAAAGAAGCTGCTGGAAAAGCAGCGGGAGGGCAAAAAGAAGATGCGCTCTCTTGGCAGCGTCCAGCTGCCGACCGAGGCGTTTTTGGCAGTGCTGAAATTGGATGAATGATACCTTTTGAAAAAAGCCTCCCCTGTGCAAGGGGAGGTGGGCCGCCGAATGGCGGCTCGGAGGGGTTGTTACCAGGCTTAAAGCATGGTAACAATCCCCCAGTCAGCGCGGAGCGCTGACAGCCCCCTTTACACAAAGGGGCCGTCCATAATGTGCGCCTACGGCGCGATTTAAAGCCCCCTTTGACAAAGGGGGCTTTCCATATGGTAGGGGGATCAAAAAGCCCTTTTGTGCCGTACACACATTTTTTGCTTGCGTTACATCGAACAATGCGATACAATAGGCGTACGAGGTAAACAAAAGGCGGGACGTGAGGCGTTACGAGCACCTCACGCCCCTATGCAGGAGAAGCAGACTCTCCCACACAGCAGAATTACTGCGCCGGACCCATTATACCCGCAACCCCCTGTTTTTACAAGGACGGGTTACGAATGAGGGGGCAGTGCTGTCGTTCCACGGTGTAGGGAAGTTTCCCTGCGCCGTCTTTTGTTTGTCTCGGTGGAAGGGCTACGGGGCGGCCTGAACCCCCGCTCCGGGCCTGACTGCCGGGAAATGAAAAGAAAGGAACGGTATGGCACTATGGCAAAGCGCGGTTTGTGTATATTGTTGGCAATGCTGACGCTGCTTCCATTGGCCGTCCCGGCGTTCGCCGGGGAACCGGTCGTTACGGGGAAACGATGGTCGAACCGGGAGAATTGGAGGCGCAGGAGGCCGAGCTGGTGACGGCGGCGTCCGGCTCCTGTGGGGCCAACGTCCAGTGGGCTTTTGCCGGGGATACGCTGACCATCTCCGGCACCGGACCGATGGACGATTATAAATGGGATGATGATAGTCGGAAGTATAATATGCCCTGGCGTGACCTGAGCAGGCAGGTCAAGACGATCGTCATTCAAAACGGCGTGACCAGCATCGGGGAGGAGGCATTTGACGGATGCGCCAATCTGACCCAAGTGACCATCCCCAACAGCGTGACCAGCATTGGTGACGGGGCGTTTTACGATTGCGCGTCGCTGCGGAGCGTGACGTTCCCGGCCGGCGTGACCAGTGTCGGCAGAGATACGTTCTCCGGAACGCCGTGGGAAATAGCCCATCATTATTTTGTGATCGTAAACGGCGTCCTGTTTGGTTGGCACAACGGGGATAGGGTGGAAGGACCGAGAATCGCTATTCCCGACGGTGTGACCAGGATCGCGGACTATGCGTGTGAGGGCGGCGAGTACACGCCGGTCACTTTGGCCGCCGTGACGTTTCCCGACAGTTTGGTCGAGATCGGTGCAGGCGCGTTTGGAATGCATCAGATGACCCGCGTGACGCTCCCCGCCAGTGTCGCGTTTGTGGGAGACAAGGCATTTGCTGTCAACAACCTGACCAGCGTGACGATCTTGAATCCCAACTGTAAGATCGTCGAGACTTCGGAGCCATATTATGATTTCCCGTATGCTGACACGTTTTCCGGCGCTGCCATCCGGGGCTATGATGGGTCCACGGCAGAGGCGTTTGCCAGGGAACATGGGTATAAATTTGTATCCCTCGGCAAAGCGCCCGGTTCGCCCCGGTACATGGTGTACTATAAACAGGGCGGCGGGCAGAAGAAGCTGGGGACGATCACCAGCGCCGCTTATACCCATGCTGCGCCGACGGTGAAGATCAGCAAGGTGGCCGGGGGCATCAAGGTGACGTGGAATAAAATCACGGGTTCGCCGCGGTATATGGTTTACTACAAGGAGAACGGCGGCGGGTGGGTCAAAATCGGGACCACTACAGCCACGACGTACACCCGCAAGGCGGCGCAGTTGAAAAACGGCGTGACATACCAGTTCGCGGTGCGGTGCTGTGAGAATGATAAGAAGACGCTGCTGGGGCCGTATAAGGCGAGTAATAGTTTGAAGTATACGAAATAAGATTTTGGGCGCGGCAAAAGCCGCGCCCATTCTCTCCTTCCGACGCGGCGGAGCCGCGCCACCTCCCTCGTCAGAGGGAGGCTTTGAATAAGGAAGAGGATTTAAAAAATTCTCTCCCCCAGTCAGCGCAGAGCGCTGACAGCCCCCTCGTCAGAGGGGGCCTTGATCTATACCCAGGGAAAGAATATGGCCCCCTCTGACGAGGGGGCTGGCTCCGGCGCAAGCCGGAGACTGGGGGAGAGACAAATTATAATATGACTTTCTGTGACAACTGTTGTATAATAAATCCATGGTACGATTGATATTGGGCCGGGGCGGGGCCGGGAAGACGGCCCGGGTGTTCCGGGAGATAGCTGAATATGTGGCAAAGGGCCGGGAAAATATGGTCCTGCTGGTGCCGGAGCAGTACAGCCACGAGGCGGAGCGGGAGCTCTGCGCCGCGGCGGGAGATACGCTGAGCCGGTACGGGGAGGTGCTGTCCTTTACGGGTCTGGCCCGGAAAATATTCGCTTTGTGCGGCGGCGGCCGGCCGGTCATGGACGGCGGCGGCCGTCTGCTGTGTATGGCCGTGGCGGCCCGGACGGTGGGCGAGAGGCTGAGCATATACAAAAAAAGCTGCCGGGAGCCCAGGACCCTGGACAGCCTCAGCCGTGCGGCGGAGGAGCTGCAAAACGCCGGGGGAACGGCGCAGGCCCTTTCCGACGCGGCGGAAAAAACGGAGGGGGCCCTGGCGGACAAGCTGCGGGACCTGGCGCTGCTGCTGGAGGCGTATACCGCCGTGCAGGAGAGAAGCGGCGCGGACGGGGCCAGCCGTCTGGCGGCTCTGGCGGACAAGATACCCGACGCCGGCGTGGGCGGGTGGACCTTTTACGTGGACGGGTTTTCCGACTTTACAGCGCTGGAAAAGAACGTGCTGCGGGAAATTATCAAGGCCGGGGCGGACCTGACCGTGTGCCTGACCTGCGGGCGGGACAGCGAGGACGGGGCCTTTTTGCTGCCGCGGACAACGGCCCGGTGGCTGAAAGCCGTGGCGGGGGAGTATGACACGCCATGTGAGGAAATATGGCTGGAGCCGAGCGGGTCGGAGCGGTCCACCATCGCATGGTTCTGCGACCACCTGTTCGATTATGCCGACGACCCGGCCCCGGAAAACGACGGGAAAATTCGGGCGGTGTACGCCGCGGACATATACGAGGAGTGCGAGCTGGCGGCGGCGCGGCTTGCCGAGCTTGCCCAGGGCGGGTGCCGGTGGCGGGACATGGCCGTGGCGGCCCGGGGGTTCGGCGACTACCGGACGGCGCTGGAAAGCGCCTGCGCCCGGTATGGGGTGCCGCTGTTTTTGTCCGGCCGGGAGGATACGGCCCAAAAGAGCCTGCCGCTGGCCATTTTGTCCGCGTTGGAGGCGGTGAGCCGGGGGTATGAGTACGAGGCGGTGTTCGGCTGGCTCAAGACCGGGCTGGGGCCGCTGACGGCGGATGAGACGGATAAGCTGGAAAATTACGCCCTGCTGTGGGGCATCCGGGGCAATCAGTGGGACCGGCCCTGGACCATGCACCCGGAGGGGTACAACAGGCCATACGACGATGGGGCCAACCAGGTCCTCGCCGAATTGAACGCCCTGCGACAGCGGGTGATAACGCCCTTAAAGGCGCTGGAAAAGCGGGTGAGCGCTGCGTCAACGGCGGCGGAGCATGCCTGCGCCGTGGGGGATTTTCTGGCGGACACGGACACGGCCGGACGGCTTTCAGACAGGGCCGACGCGCTTGTCCGAGAGGGCCGGAGCGAGACGGCGGCGGAGCTGGGCCGGCTGTGGGACGCGGTGTGCGCCGCGCTGGAACAGTTCGCGGCCGTGCTGGGGGAGATGACCATGGACGGGCCGGAGTTCGCGGCGCTGTTCGGCCTGATGCTGTCCAAATACGACGTGAGCGTCATCCCCGTGTCATTGGACCGGGTGGGGGCCGGGGACATCGACGGCATGCGCCGGCGGCATATGAAGCACCTGCTGCTGCTTGGGGCGGCCGACGGCCGTATCCCGGCCCCGGCGGACGCTGTGGGCGTGTTCACCGCCGAGGAGCGGGAAGAGCTGACGGCCCTGGGCATTGCCATGGGCGGCGCAGAAGAGGACCTGAGCCGGGAGTTCGGGCGCATTTACAGCGTGCTCACCCTGCCGTCGGAGACGCTCACCATGAGCTGGTCCGCGTCGGACGCCGAGGGCGGCCAGGCAGGGCCCAGCGATCTGGTGAACCGGGCCAAAGTGCTGCTGGGCGTTCAGCCTCAGCGGGGGGATATTTTACGGGCCAGGACCTTCGCGCCCGGTCCGGCCTTCGCGCTGGCGCTCATGGGCCAGACGGGGCAGGACGCGCCGGTGTGTCTGGCAGCGCGGGAGCACTTTGTCCAGGCGGGACGCGAGGGGGAGCTTGCGCGGCTGGCCGACGCGTCCAGAGCGCCCCAGGGTCGGCTCACACCGGAGGCCGTGCGGGCGCTGTACGGCCAGAGGCCGGGTCTGACCGCTACAAAGGCGGAGAAGTTCGCCAGCTGCCGGTTCGGGTACTTTTTGCAGTATGGCTTGAAGGCAAAGCCCCGGCGGCCGGCGGTGTTCGACCCGCGGGACTACGGCGATTTCATGCACTATATTTTGGAAAAGACCGCCGGGGACGTGCTGGAAAAGGGCGGGTTTGCCGCCGTCACGGCCAAGCAGGTGGGCGAGATCGCGGACAAGTACGTGGACGAGTATATCCAAAACGAGCTGCACGGGTTCGCGGACAAGACCCCTCGGTTTGCGTATTTGTTCCGGCGGCTGCGCAATACCGTGCGCCAGGTGACGGCGGACATGTGGCAGGAGCTGAAGGATTCCAAATTCCAGCCGTTGGACCTGGAGCTGGACCTGAACGCCGAGGGGGTGCTGGAGCCCGCCGAGGACGGCGAGCCGCCTTTGGCCGGTCGGGCAGACCGGGTGGACGGCTGGGTGGACGGGGATACCCTGTACCTGCGGGTGACGGACTATAAAACCGGGGTGAAAAAATTCGACCTGTCCGACGTGTGCCAGGGCTTGAACATGCAAATGCTGCTATACCTGTTCGCGCTGGAAAAGCGGGGCAGGAGCTATTTCGGCGCGAAAAAGATAGAGCCGGCGGGGGTGCTGTACTCTCCCGCCCGGTTCGACGTGGTGAACGCCGACAGCGACGTGACGGACGAAGAGCTGGCGGCGCTGCGCCGGAGCACGACAAGGCGGAGCGGCCTGGTGCTGGACGACGCGGCGGTGCTGGAGGCCATGGAGCCGGGGCCGGACAGGCGGTATCTGCCGGTGAAGCTGACGAAAGCCGGGGCCTGGACCAAGGACAGCCAGGCAAGTCTGGCCAGTTTGGAGCAGTTTGGCGCCCTCAGCCGCCATATCGACAAGACCCTGCGGGAGCTGGCGGCGGAGCTGCGGGCCGGGAGCGTGGAGCTGGACCCCTGGTACAAAAACGCCGGGGACACCGCCTGCCGGTTTTGCGATTACCGGGAGGCGTGCCTGTTCGACGAGACATCGGACGGGTGGCGGCTGCGGGGGAAAATGCCGGCGGAGCAGGCGTGGGAGAGGATAGAGGACAATGGGTGATTTTAAGCCGACGCCCTCGCAAAACCGGGCGATACAGATAAAAAATGGGCCGGTGCTGGTCAGCGCCGCGGCGGGCTCCGGCAAGACGCGGGTGCTGACCGAGCGGCTCATGGAGCGGGTGATGGCCGGGGAGAATATCGACAGGTTTCTCGTCATCACTTTCACCCGCGCCGCGGCGGCGGAGCTGCGGGGCCGTATTTTGCAGCGGCTGGGCGAGCCAAGCGACAAGCGGCTCCGGCGGCAGAGAGCGCTGGTGTACCGGGCGCAGATCGGGACCATCGACAGCTTTTGCACGGCGTTGGTCCGGGAAAACGCCCACGCCCTGGGCGTGTCCCCCAGCTTTACCGTTCTGGACGAGGACCGGGCCCAGACCATGCGGGCCCGGGCGTTGGAGGACGTGCTGGACCGGGCCTATGAGCGCATCGAGAGCGACGAGGGCCTGCGGACGCTGGCGGACAGCGCCGGGGCCGGCCGGGACGACAGCCGTCTGGCGGCGCTGGTATTGGACCTGGACAGCAAGATGCAGAGCTACGCCTTCCCGGAGCAGTGGGCGGACGAAAAACTCGCCTTGCTGGACGTGGACGGCATGACCGACGCGGGCCAGACGGTCTGGGGCCGGTATTTATTGGACGACGCCATTGCCGAGGCGGAATGGCGGGCGGCAGAGCTGGAAAAGGCCAGGGCGGAGATGCTGCGGCCGGAAAACGCCCCATTCATGGGGGGCTATCCGGATTCATTTGGCGAGATGGCGCTGCTGCTGCGAGATCTGTCCAGGGCGGCGAAAGATGGCTGGGAGGCGGCCAAGGCCGTGCTGGACCGGCCCAATCCAAAGCTGCGGACCGCGAAAAAGGACGCGGACCCGGCGCTGCGGGAGCGGTGCAAGGCGGTGTGGGACGGAGCGCGGGACGCGCTGGCGCGGCTGCGCAGGACACTGGCGGGGGACAGCGCCGCGCTGCTGGCCGGTATAAGCGCCTCCAAAGCGCCGCTGACGGCGCTGATGGAGCTGGTGTGGGAGCTGGAAAAGGAGTACGCCCAACGAAAGCGCCGGGCGGACGCCTGCGATTTTTCCGACGTGGAGCACTTTTGCGTGAAGCTTTTGGACGACCCGGCCCTGGCCGCGGCCGTGTCCGACAGGTTCAGCGAGGTGATGGTGGACGAGTACCAGGACGTGAACGCCGTCCAGGAATTGATATTCCAGCGGGTCAGCCATGGGGGAAAAAACCTCTTCATGGTGGGCGACGTGAAGCAGTCCGTGTACCGGTTCCGGCTGGCGGAGCCGGACATATTCAACGAGAAATACCGGGCCTTTGCCGACGGCTCGGCCGGTACGCGGATATTGCTGCGGGAGAATTTTCGCAGTCGGAAAAGCGTGCTGGACGGGTGCAACAGCGTGTTTTCCCGTATCATGAGCCGCCAGCTGGGGGAGATCGACTACGATGACGACGCGGCGCTGGTCTTCGGCGCGGCGGACTACGCTCCCCAGGGGGACGTGAAGCCGGAGCTGTGTATTTTAGAGCCGGATGCGGATGACGCTGCCGACGCGCCGGACAAGGTGCGGGCGGAGGCCCAATATGTGGCCGGCCGTATCCGGGCGATGGTGGAGGAAAAAACGCCGGTGTCCGACGGAAATGGCGGTACCCGGCCGGTGCAGTACGGGGATATCGCGCTTTTGCTGCGCACACCCGGAACGACCGGCGGGGCCTACCGGCGGGCGCTGCGGGAGGCGGGCGTGCCGGTGAGCGCCAGACAGGGGGGCAGCTTTTTCGCCCAGCCGGAGGTGAGCTTCACCCTCTCCATGCTGTCGGTGCTGGACAATCCCCGGCAGGACGTGCCGCTGATCGCGGCTTTGCGGGGGCTGCCCTTCGGCTTTACGCCCGACGAGCTTTCCGCCGTCCGGGCGGCCGGCAAGGGGGATCTGTGGGACGCGCTGCAAATTAGGGCGCAGTCGGACGAGCGGTGCGCCGGGTTCGTGGCGCTGGTCCAGCGTCTGCGGAGCTTTGCCCTTGAGGCGTCCACGGACAGCCTTCTCCGCAGGCTTTACGATGAGACGGAGCTGCTCACGGTCTGCGGCGTCATGGCCGACGCGAGCCGGCGTATCGCGGACCTGATGCAGCTATATGAGTACGCCCGGCGGTTCGAGCAGGACGGCCAGCGGGGGCTTTTCCGGTTCGTGCAATGGCTGCGGGAGCTGGAACGGCGGGGACTGGAGCCTCCCGCGCCGGCGGAGGAAAACGCGGTGCGTATCATGAGCGTGCACAAGGCCAAGGGGCTGGAATGGCCGGTGGTGTTCCTGGCCGACAACAGCCACGGCTGGAACAGGCAACGGGGGGCGCAGGCCCTGTGCCACCGGGAGCTTGGTCTGGGCATGCAGATGACAGACGCGGTCCGGGGCGTGCGGTGGCCTACCCTGGCGTGGCGGGCCATCGACAGGCGGACCCAATTGGAGGAGCTGAGCGAGCAGGAGCGGGTGCTGTACGTGGCTATGACCAGGGCCAAAGAGCGGCTCATTATGACGTGCGTACAGGCCAAGGCGGCGGAAAAGCTGGCATCTTACGGTCCGGCGACCCATGAGCCCGTCAGCCCCCGGACGCTCATGCGGGCGCAAAATGTGACGGCGTGGCTGCTGGCGGCGGCTGCCGGGGACGGCGGCGAGACGTTGGACGTGCATCTGGCGTCGCCTGAACAGGCCCAGGAGGCAGAGGAAAATGTGACCCGGCAAATTCCGGCGGGGGACCCGGCTCTCACGGCGGAAATAGGGGCAAGGCTCGGCTGGAAATATCCCTATGAGGCGGCGGTGGCGCTGCCGTCCAAGGTCACGGCCACGGGGGTGGCGGAGCTTGCGCCGGATAACGCCGACCGGTCGGCGGCGGAGCTGCCAAAGGCGTCGGGCGGGTTTACCCGCCGGCTGCGGCTGCCGGACTTTGGCCGGGACGACCGGCCTCTCACCGGGCCGGAGCGGGGCGTGGCGGCACACCTGGTCATGCAGCACATAGACTTTTCCCATGTGGCTTCGGCGGCGGAGATAGCCGGACAGATCGGGCGCATGGAGCAAATGGGCTTTTTGGACAGCCGTCAGGCCCAGGCGGCGGATCCGGACGATATTTTGGCCTTTTTTGATTCGGAGCTGGGAGCGCGGCTTCTGGGGGCGGACAAGGTGGTGCGGGAGTTCAAATTCTCCCTGCTGTGTCCGGCGGGCACCTGGTATCCCCAGGCCCCGGCAGGGGAGGAGATACTGCTCCAGGGCGTGGTGGACTGCTGCATGGAGGAAAAGGGCGAGCTGACTGTGATAGATTTCAAGACAGACGGTACGATCGACCCGGACCGGTACGCCGGACAGCTGGCGGCCTATGCCGCCGCCATGGAGCGCATTTTCCAAAAGCCGGTGCGCCAGGCGGCGCTGTGGTATTTGCGGAAGAGGGAAATGGTGCTGATACCAATAAAAAAATAGTTGCGTTTTTTGCGGAGCTGTGTTAATATGACCAATGCGCCTTGTAACGGCGGGCATGGTCCGCACTCAAGGCAGCTTGATACGAGGTGAATGAAATGAAGGAAGGCATCCATCCCAAGTACTACAAGACCACCATCCGCTGCGCCTGCGGCAACGTGATCGAGACCGGCTCCACCAGGGAGAACATCTCCGTGGAAATCTGCTCCAAGTGCCACCCGTTCTACACCGGCAAGCAGAAGCTGGTGGATACCAGCGGCCGCGTGGATAAGTTCAACAGGAAATACGGTCTGGCCAAGTAAGAATGGCAATGGTAAAGCCCCGCTCATTGAGCGGGGCTTTTAACATTATGGACGGCCCCCTTGTGTAAAGGGGGCTGTCATGCGTCAGCATGACTGGGGGATTGCTGTTGGACGAACGACAATCCCCCCGCCCGCCGATGGCGGGCACCCCCCTTTGACAAGGGGGGCTTTCGATAAGGAAGAGGATTTAATTATTCTCTCCCCCAGTCAGCGCCGGAGGCGCTGACAGCCCCCTCGTCAGAGGGGGCCGTATTCTTTTCCCTGGGTATAGATCAAGGCCCCCTCTGACGAGGGGGCTGGCTCCGGCGATAGCCGGAGACTGGGGGAGAGAAACATTAAATTCCAACGCGTCCCCGGCTGCGCCGGGGACACCTTTATGATAGCAGCATCCGGTCGTTGTCCAATGCTTTGCCCACGTTTTCTTTGAACATGCGCAGAAGGTCGTTTACGGTCAGGCCCTGGCGGGCTTCGCCTTTCAGGTCCAGCAGAATATGGCCGGCGTCCATCATCAGCGTGCGGTTGCCAAGGGCCAGGGCAGAGGACATGTTGTGGGTTATCATGAGGCAGGTGAGATGATTTTCCCGGACGATGCTCTCCGTGAGGGTCAGAACCTTTTCCGCCGTGCCGGGGTCCAGGGCGGCGGTGTGTTCGTCCAGAAGAAGCAGCTTGGGCGGGACCATGGTGGCCATCAGGAGCGTCAGGGCCTGACGCTGGCCGCCGGAGAGAAGGCCAACCGGCTGGCGTACCCGGTCCTCAAGACCCATGTCCAGCAGGGCCAGTTTGTCCCGAAAGGCGGTTTTTTCCGCCTTGGAAACGTGGCTCAGCCAGCCGCCGCCGCCGGCCGCCAGGGCCAGGTTTTCCTCAATCGTCATGGCAGGGGCGCTGCCCCGCATGGGGTCCTGGAAAAGCCGGCCGATGCTCCGGGCTCGCTTATACTCCGGCTGGTAGGTGATGTCGCGCCCGTCCAGGACGATGGAGCCGCTGTCGGGGTAAAAGCTGCCGGCGATGGCGTTGAAGAGGGTGGACTTGCCCGCGCCGTTGGCGCCGATGATGGTGACGAAATCGCCGGGGTCCAGGTGCAGGCTCACGTCCCGGAGGGCCGTTTTCTCGTTCACCGTGCCGGGGTTGAAGGTCTTGGAGATGTTTTGCAGGGTGAGCATGTCAGTCGGCCTCCTTTCGGGAGCCGGCCAGACGGCGTTTCAGCATGGGGGCCTGGGTCTTGAAGTAGGGGCCCGCGATGGCGATGACAACGATGACGGAGCTTACCAGCTTCAGCATGAACGCGGGCATATTGAGCCGCAGGGCGATGGTGTACACCAGCCGGAAGATAACGGAGCCCACCACCATGCCCACCGCCCGCTTGGCGATGGAGCCCCGGCCCATGAAGGTCTGGCCGATAAGAAGGCTGGCCAGGGCAATGGTGACCATGCCGGAGCCGATGTCGATGTTCACGGATTTCTGGCTCTGGGCCAGAAGACAGCCGGACAGGCCCGTGAAGGCGTTGGCCACGCACAGGCCCACGATGGTGGTGAACACCGGGTTGATGGACGAGGACCGCACCATGTCCGGGTTGTTGCCCGTGGCCCGGATGGCAAGGCCCAGCCGCGTCCGCAGGAAAAGCGCCAGGAACACGATCACCAGCGCCACCGCTATGATCACGATGACCAGGTCCTGAAACCCCGCCAGGGGCGTGTCCTTTAACAGGTCCTTCATGTCGGTGAACACGGTCTCGGTCCTGTTCATGTTCAAAAGGGAGGACTTGCCCATGACGGCGATGTTGATGGAGTAAAGCCCCGTGTTGACGATGATGCCGGCCAGGAGGCTGTCGATGCCCATTTTCGTTTGCAGCACGGCCGTGACGAACCCGGACAGCACCCCCGCGCCCATGGCGGCCGGGATGGATAAATACGGGTGGCCGGAGATGGCGACCACCGCGCCCACGGCCGCGCCAAGGGTGAAGCAGCCGTCGGTGCTCAGGTCGCACACGTTCAGCATGGAATAGCTCAAAAACAGGGCCAGCACGGTGAGCGAGCAGGTCAGACCAAGCTCCAGCGCCGTTTGCACCAGGCCCCATATGGCGGATAGTGACATGGATGGTTCTCCTTATAGGGGGAAAGACTTTAATTTCTCTCCCCCCGTCTCGCCCTGGCGGGCGAGCCACCCCCCTCGTCAGAGGGGGGCATATTCGCCGCCACGGATAGGATCCGGCCCCCTCTGACGAGGGGGCTGTCAGCGAAGCTGACTGGGGGAGAGATATTGATCACTCGAACTCCTCGGCGGTGGCGATGCCCTTCACCGCGGTGCACATGGGGGCGAAGAGCTCGGCCAGCTCGTCGAAGGTCATGCCGGTGATCTGCTCGCAGACGTCGGTGTTGATGGTGGCGGTGCCGTTATCGAAGGTCATCACCGCCAGCTCCGCCGGGTCCGCGCCCTCCAGCAGCACCTGGGCGATCATGTTGGCGGTCTCCACGCCCAGGTTGGCGTAGTCCACGCCGTAGCCCAGGAAAGCGCCGTTCAGGGCGAAGGAGTCCGCGCCGGTGTAGTGGGGGATGCCGGCCTCGGCCAGGGCTTCATAGATGCTGAGCTCCGCGGTCATGATGGTGTTGTCAGAGGGGGTGAACACGGCGTCCACGCCGTCGGCGATCAGGCTGTCCACAGCCAGCTGGACCTCGGGGACGGTGGTGCCGTTATACTCTTTGTACTCCACGCCCTTGGCGTCCAGGTACTCTTTCGCGGCGGCGATGGGGGTGGCGGAGGAATCCTGGCCGATGTCATACAGCAGGCCGATGGTCTTGGCGTCCGGGTTCTGGGCGAAGATCAGGTCCATGACCGCGTTGGTGTCCAAAAAGTCGCTGGTGCCGGTGATGTTGGCGCCGGGGTGGTCGTTGCTCTCCACGATACCGGCGGC